>CALDGT010000773.1 GCA_937942935.1 uncultured Chloroflexota bacterium
TCGTGGGGTGGTACACATAACCCCGCATTCGCGCCCACTTCTGGCAACGATGACTCAGCCGAAATCACCACAGGCACACCGCACGCCATCGCTTCTGATACAGGCAACCCAAATCCTTCAAAAATAGAGGGGTATAAAAAGGCTTCTGCGCTGTTATACCACAGGGGTAATTCATCTTGTGGCACAAACCCCAGCAAATGCACATCATTTTGTAAATCATATTTCTCAATCCGAGCAAAAATATCTTCATACAGCCACCCTTTTCCCCCACCTAATAATAATGGGATGCGATTTTGGCGTGGGAGCATGGCATAAGCATCAAGCAAGGTGGTCAGATTTTTGCGCGGTTCTAATGTGCCAATGAATAACCAAAAGCGGTCTGGTAAGCCTTTTTTCTGCTTAAAATCGGCAACAATCTGTTTATCTATGGGGCGAAATTGTGCCGAGTCATATCCACATGGGGCGACATCTATTTTATCTGGAGAAATATTGAAGGTTTTGGCAACATCGCGGGCGGTACTCTCTGAGATAGCGATAACCCGTTCTGCCCGCCGACAACTGAGCGCGGTGAACATCCGCAGATATAATCTGCGTGAAGCCGATAGCACATGCGGATAATAGACAAAACTGAGGTCGTACACCGTCACAACACTCTTAATCGGCAAAATCAACGGTGAGACAAATGTCATTGAATGGAGCAAATCGCCACCCATGAGTCGAAATGGTTGGATGGTCTGCTCCCATAGGATTCGTTTGATGGGCGATGTTGTATCCCACCCCGCAGGCGCAAGCGAAATCCCCTCAAATGTGTGCGGATTTTTTTTGCCCACAAATGTGGTAAATGACCAATCATCGGGCGCTATTTGGGAAAGATGGGCAAGTGTGTTATAAATATAACCGTGTATGCCTGCGCTACGATAACC
The DNA here is from genome assembly GCA_937942935.1 of uncultured Chloroflexota bacterium. GTDB lineage: Bacteria > Chloroflexota > Anaerolineae > Aggregatilineales > Phototrophicaceae. The sequence continues at coordinate 924 of CALDGT010000773.1, forward strand.
AAGCTGTGCAGAAAGTAGATGTGCATTTAGCATAATTTTCATAAGGTTATTATAGCCACTTATTGGTGAATTAGGAAGTTTGTGACATAATTGTCACAAAATATTTTTGTGATTATTCTAGGACAAATTCGTATGCGGAAAGTTATCTCTGTAGATAATGCCAAAAATCTGGTCGAACTCACACAAGTGCGGTGTGGTTGGATTACTCAAGTATTATGGTCGCCCGATGGCACAACACTCGCTATTGCTCATGCCGATGGTGTGCGCCTCTATGTTGGGCAATTCGGCGGCAATCCCAAATATACCCTCACAGGACACTCAGGGCATGTGAAAGGGGCGGCATTTAGCCCCAATGGGCGACTCCTTGCCAGTGTCTCTGCGGATACAACCATCAAATTATGGGATACAACCTCACTCATTGATGGAGTCAAAGAAATTGCAACACTTGGCGGGCATACAGGCTCTGTAGAAGCAGTCACATTTAGCCCAGATAATCGAACCATGGCGAGCGCCAGCGCCGATGGCACAATCATGATATGGGATGTCGAAGAAAAGCGTGTTTTGCATACCTTTAAGGGACATGACCGTGAAGTAACCACCGTCACATTTGCGATGGGAGGACATATCCTCATCTCTGGTAGTTGGGATAACACCATGCGCTTATGGGATGTGCGTGGCGAAACCGCAGGCGCGGTTTTTGGTCGGCATGATGATTGGGTGCGCGAAGTTAAAGCCAATGCGCCGGGGACACTCATCGCCTCTGCCAGCAAAGATATGTCGGTCAAATTATGGGATGCGCTCGATGGCGGGTTATACGGCAGTATAGATGCCCATTGGTTAGGCGCAGATTGTGTTGCCATTAGCCCAGATTCATCCCTCATTGCAACAGGGGGACGCGATAATGTGGTACGGTTGTGGTATTTGCACCAAGTCTTTAGCGATACCGCCGCCACCAAAGAACAAGCCGTGAATGTGTTGTTTGGTCACGAAAAACCGGTCTTATCACTCGCATTTAACCCCAGTGGAACACTCCTCGCCTCTGCTAGTGGCGATAATACTGTCCGTTTGTGGCAAGTGGACAGTTCTGGAGAATAAACCCTTATCTCATTTTCACACAAAATTGTCGCAGGCGTAACACAGTATGAGTTACGCCTGTTTTATTGATTTCGCCCAAAAACAAACTAACCCTATTAGATTACTGTTATTTATCCCTCTTAATATTCATATATTGGAACGTTATTTTTTTCACAACCAAATCATGACATTATAAACATCCGTATATTCGCTAAATTTGACATAATGAGGTTAAGCGAAATCTATCGCCATTTTGGAAAGGTGTGTGTGATAAGATGAAATTTCGCCATAGCCTATTTTTCTTCATAATCGGTATTGTCCTCATTGGGGCTGGCATCTTTACCCAAATGATAGGGGTTAGTTATGCACAGTCACCCCACCAAGAGACAGACCCATCCCCTGTTGTTCCGCCCTTCACAGATACTGCTTGTTTGGAATGTCACACAGACCAAGAAGCACTCAAAACACTCGCAGTCGAAGAGGAAGTGGTCGAATCTATTAGTGAAGGTCCTGGCTGAGGGGGTTCCGTGCCACCGATGGCGGCATGGGAGCGCGTCTGGATTGACGCCGATACGTATTCTCAAGATTTACATTCCCTCATCAATTGTACGCAATGTCATGGCGGACAATCGGTAGATGATATGACCGTTGCCCACACCGATATGATAAGCAAACCCGCACAAAATCCAGAAACATGCGGGACATGCCATACCGATGTCACACCTGCTAGCCTAAATAGCTTACATAGCACACTTGCGGGTTACGACACCGTGTTATATGACCGTAGCACCCCAGAAAATCACCCTGCCTTAGAAGAAGCAGAGGCGAATCATTGCAATTCTTGTCATACCACCTGTGGCGATTGTCA
>CALDGT010000774.1 GCA_937942935.1 uncultured Chloroflexota bacterium
CGTGCCGATGAATATTTTATTGAACGCAAATTGTATCCAAACGTAGATTACTATAGCGCCATTTTGCTTTATACCCTCGATTTGGACATTGATATGTTCACCCCATTATTCGCCATGTCGCGGATTGCGGGTTGGACGGCGAATATTATTGACCAAATGGGTGGTCGCCTCATTCGCCCAGATGCCAATTATGTTGGTCCGTTGGGCTTAAAATATAGCGCCCCACAATAATCTGATATAACCCCATAGGGACGGGATATACCTCGTCCCTATCACCCCTCTTTTTTATAAAATTGGCACAAAAAACAGCAATAAATTAATGGTGATTTGGCACACCCACGCCGCCGCCAACCCGTTGCGGTCATGTACATAGCTATAGAGCATATTTGCCATGATGAGCATGAACCCCGCCACTAGCGGCAACGCATTTTGATTAATCAACGGGAAAATTTGGAGCAATGACCAACCTGTGCCATATAGCCCCACTTCCCAAAATGGGCGCGTGCGTTGCAATACACCACTAAAAAACAATGTTTCGGCAATGGGGATGATGAATATCAAATAACCCAATACCACGCCACTCGTCATATTGGGGAACATCGCTCGTGACATTTCGGTTAATGTCCCGCCACCAAATAGCAATAACGGCACACCCAACACCAACCCAAAAACCACACCCCAAACCACATTATCGGGGCGTTCTTGACTAATTCGGTTGGCATCTTCATCACCAAACAACCATGCCAACACCCCAAATAAAGCTAACATCCCCCATGTGAGGGTATACCGAACATCTGCCCCGCCTGTGCCGATGAGGGGCATCAGTCCCACACTGACCGCCACCGCGAGGAGTAATCCAAAAATAGGGTCATTGGTCGCGCCACGATAAAGCGGATAAGAATCATCCGCCTCATCGTAATCATCTTCTAATTCTTCATCATCTATCGGTTCTGTCAATTCAACAATGTCCTCAATGCGCGTATAACTACTTGGGCGCGTTCTGGCGTCACCCAATAATGGGTCACGATACGAAATGTGTGGGTATACCCCGGATACAAGGATAATTTTACACGGAATTCAGAATCGAGTTTGTCTATTAATTGTTCTGGGGTGAGTTTTGCAGTTGGGAGCAATTCAAAAAACACAAAATTAGTGTGAATACTCTTGACCTGAATCCCCGCAACATTTTTAATGCCTTCGCCAATCGTCCGCGCCGTTTGATGGTCTTCATTGAGCCGTTTGGTCATCATACGCAAGCTAATGAGACCTGCGGCGGCGATTATCCCTGCTTGACGCATCGCCCCACCGAGCAATTTGCGGATTCGGCGGGCTTCATCTATAAATTCCCGACTCCCGACCAAAACCGACCCAACAGGCGCACATAATCCTTTGGATAAGCAAAAGGTAATCGAATCGGCGCTGGCGACCAAGTCACTGACGGGGATATTTAATTCGGTGGCGGCATTAAAGATGCGTGCGCCGTCAATATGCAATTTGAGGTGATGTTGGCGGGCTAATGCACCGACCTCATCTATATATGATTTGGGGAGCGATACCCCGCCGATTGTGCCTTGTGTATTTTCGAGGCAGATTAATTTTGTGCGCGGAAAATGTGGGTCATCTTCGCGGATGGCGCGTTGAATATCCTCAATAAGCAGGGTCCCATCGGGTTGATTGGGGATGGTATGCGGATGCACCCCACCGACTGCCGAGACACTGCCCGTCTCATACCGAAAAATATGCGCTTTATCGCCCAAAATAATTTCGTCTCCGCGACCACAATGGGTCATGACAGCGACCAAATTGCCCATACTGCCACTCGTGACAAATAAACCCGCTTCTTTGCCCAATAGTTGTGCCGCTTCAATTTCGAGTTGGTTCACCGTTGGGTCTTCACCATACACATCGTCACCCACAATGGCGTGTGCCATCGCTTCGCGCATTTCTGGGGTAGGGTGGCTGACAGTATCACTGCGTAAATCTATGCTATCCATGTATTTCAATCCTTTTTATCATAACGGGTTCTGTAAGGTGTTCTATCCTTACATTCACAAGGGATAATAACACTTAAAACAAACTCATTTGCCCACCTTTGGGCTTTTTGCGGATGGGGCGTGGGGCATAAAAACCATGTTCATTAAGCCATGCCTCATCGGGACCATCCCAACCACACTCGTCTAAATTGAGGCGGTCTTTATCATCAAAAACCAAGCCTTCACCTTCTAATAATTCGCGTTGACGGAGTGCCTCTTTGCTCCCTTCGGGGAGGCTAATTTTTCCTTGACCATTAATCACCCGTTGCCAAGGGATGCCTTGACCATCGGGTGTGTGATTCATGGCACTTCCCACCCATTGAGGCGACCATCGGTCATAAGCAGGCGGTTCTACACCATCTGGCGGGGGAATCATCGAAGCGATTTGTCCGTATGTGGCGACTTCGCCATGTGGGATTTGCTTCACAATTTCCCACACTATTTTATAATAAGATTGGATATTCGGTGGTTGGCGCATATCATCCCTCATTTAAGTCTAATTCGGCAATTATTTCGGATGGTGGTGGAGCATAATTGCCAACACGCCTGACAACAAGCCCACTGGCGATATTCGCCAATTTCCCCGCCTCAATATACGATGCCCTCGCGCATAATGCCCCTGTGAGCATAGCGATAGTCGTATCTCCTGCACCAACAGTATCATAAACATCGGTGACATGCGGGGCGGGAATATGATGCACCGCACCATCGGCTTGGGCAATCGTCATACCATCTCCCCCGCGTGTGATAATCATACCACCGCGCAATTCGAGCCGTTTTTGTAAGGTTTGGGCGGCATGTGTAAAATCATCATGCCCAGATAAAAACATCCCTAGCGCGGTTTGTGCTTCATCGGCATTGCACTTGACCACATCAAATCCACGATATTTATCGAGTTCACCTTGTGCATCCGCCGTGAGTAATTTACCCCCTGCCAATGTGCGAATTTCATCCACTAATGCCGATGTGAGCAATCCGCCGTGATAATCGGAACATAACACGGCATTGATGGTAGGCAATTTTTCAGATAGTGCGCCGATAAGCTGATTTTGGATATTTTTAGAAATCGGTGTGCGCGATAACCTATCCAACCGAGCGACTTGTTGCGGAAAACGCAACCCCATTTGTGCCATAATCCGTGTTTTGACGGTGGTTGGGCGGTCTGTATCGGTGATAATACCCGTGATGTCAATCGCGTTTTCGCTCAAAATGTGGCGGAGCGATGAGGCAAATTCATCATCCCCCACAACGCCGATTTGATACACTTTTGCGCCTAATGCCGATAAATTGGCGGATGGATTGCCTGCTCCACCCGCGATGAGCTTCCGCGAGGCAAATTCCAACACAGGCACAGGGGCTTCTCTGCTCAGGCGGGTGGTTGTGCCGATGAGGTATTCATCCAAAATGACATCTCCGATGACGGCGATGCTGGTTTGTCGAATTTGGTTCAGGATGGTGTGTAATCGTTTTATCATGTGAACATTTTGGCGGATTGTATGGGCAAAAAAAAGGGGCGATTTTTTTATGTTTTGTGATAAATGTGGTGGCACAACCGCTATCGCTCGTGCCACCTTGCCAATCCAACCAATTTTAGAGGATATTTGAAATAAATTTCCCCCTAAAAAACAGGTCATTTGTAGGGTAGAACTAGGACGGGGTGCGCCCTTATGTTCCACCGCAATGTGTATGCCTCTAACATACCCAACAAACGAAAATTATCATACTTTTTGCGATTCATTCACCCGCACGAAATTCCCATCCCGATTATCGCCCACATATTCAAACACAGGATGAAACACGGTTTGGTCACGGTCTACACCCATCACTTCTTCAATCGTTATCACACGACGCGAGCCATCGCTCAGGCGTTGGATTTGCACCACCACATCAAATGCTTCCGCCAGTTGCGTCCGTAAAATGGCAAGTGGCAAATAGGGCGTATGCGCGGTGAGCAAAATTTCGAGCCGTGCGAGTGCATCTTGTGGGGTGTTGGCGTGCAAGGATGTCATCCCGCCATCATAACCAGTTTGTAGGGCTTGGATGAATAAATTAGCTTCTTCGCCAGTGTTGATTTCGCTCACGATGATACGGTCTGGGCGGATTTTCATGGCGCTTGTGATGAGTTGGGCGTTGGTCACGCCTCCTTTGCCTTCATAATTAGGGGGATTCGCCTCTAACATGACCAGATGCGGTTTATTGATGCGGAGTGTGCCAGCATCTGCTACTGCGACAATCCGTTCTTCATCATTAATCAAATGCACCAACGCATTGAGCAGGGTTGTTTTGCCACTGCCTGTCCCGCCAGAGACGAGGATATTCAACCGATTTTTGATGGCTTGGTCTAAGTAATCGGCAATCTCTGGGGTAAATGCCCCTAATTTGAGCAAATCTTCGACCATCAACATGCGATGTGGAAATTTGCGGATGGTGACAGACGGGCTTTTGACGACTGGAGGCATGATGATATGCACCCGTGAGCCATCGACTAACCGTGCATCTACAATCGGATTGGTCTCGCTGGGCAAATTGCCTGTAAAGGCGGCGAGGGCTTGAATGGTGATGAGATAATCTTTTTCGCTGTTGAAGTGTAAATCGGCGCGTTGCAATTGCCCGTGTTTTTCGTAATAGATGGATTCGTGGTTATTCACCAAAATTTCCATCACCTGCGGGTCTTCTATGAGTTGGGTTAAAATCCCGAATGGGAGCGACATGATACTTTTCCTTTCTGGATAAAATCGAATCGTTATCATCAGTGTCGCAGAAAACAGATTTTGTCACGATGGACTTATGGACAGCTGTCCACCTGTCTTTTAGGACAGTGTGTCTCATCAATATAGGCGGACATCCGCGCTAAAAACGGATGGCAAAAATGCCGTCCCTACATACCAAATAGGTATTATTGTAGGGGCGGATTAGGGTGTTACACCCGCATATCCGCCCTAGACTAACCGATGTTGCACCGCAAACATGGCAACCCCTGTGCGCGATGTCACCCCTAATTTGCTAAAGATATTGTCCAGATGAAATTTCACTGTGCGGATGGTCATCCCCAATTCATGAGCAATTTCTTTGTTGCTCATCCCCTCAACCACCCCTTTGACGACATCTAACTCGCGTGGGGTAAGGTGGATAGGGTCGGGTAGAGTGGGGGTATCGGATTCCCCTAATTTGAGCGCATTGAGGATGTCGTGTGTGGTATGAATGGTTTGTTGGATGAGGTTGAGCAACACCGTCATAGCGAGTAATGCTTGTTGATGATTGGCAAATGTCTGCTGATAAATGCTTGCCTGCGACAAAATGACTTGCAATTGTGCCAATAATAACGACTCGATTTGCCCTGCGATAATTTGTTTTTCGGTGTTGATGTTACTATGTGGGTCGTCCATGACCTATCCTTACAAATTATTTGGCGAAAAATCAAAATCAGTTATACTCTAGTTTAACAAAAATCAAAAAAATGTCATAAATAACCGTTTGCGCGTTCTTAAAGGAGTTCTTATTCATGTCTGTCACTATACCCACCCTTATCCTCAAACAATTATATACCTTTGGCAGTTTAGAAAATATCGAAGGGGGCATCAAATTTTCGCTCAAAAATCGCCTTAGTGATACCCGTGTTTTGGCGATTAAATCCATTACCGTTAATGGTCATGATATGCCACATGGGGCGATTTTACTCGATTTAGACGATTCTGCCCCGCGCAAAATAACCCCTGTTTTTGAGCCGATTAACTTTCCGTTGGCAAAAGTGGTGTCGTTTATCATCCACACTGACCACCTACCCGAAGGCAAACATAGCATCGAAATTACGGTTGAAGCCGAGATGTTTGGCGAACTCAATATCGCCGTAGAAGATTCTATCACCACCAAAGATGAACATCTTATTCGTATCCCACGCGACACAACTGATGATTATACGGATGCCATCATCAAAGAGCGCCAAGCCTTTGTCGAAGAATTTACGGGCAAAAAATTAGAGCATGTGCCAAGTTATTCATTTGACCCACATATCACCAAAGGCAATATCGAACATTTTATTGGGGTGGCACAAATCCCGATTGGATGTGCGGGACCCATTCATATCAATGGCGAACATGCCAAAGGTGAATTTATTGTGCCAATGGCAACCAGCGAAGGGACACTCGTTGCCTCTTATAATCGCGGGATTAAAGTGATTAACCTGAGTGGTGGCGCACGATGCACTGTTGTTGGGGATGCCATGCAACGCGCCCCTGTATTTGTATTTAATAATGCCCTAGAAGGGCGTGAATTTTTGAAATGGGTGAATGACCACATTGATAAAATTCGGATTGAAGCCGAATCAACATCTAGTGTGGCAAAATTGCAATATATTGACCCCTACTTAGCGAATAAATTTGTGTTTTTACGCTTTAATTATTCAACAGGTGATGCGGCGGGGCAAAATATGGTTGGGCGAGCCACATTTGCCGCTTGTAGCTGGATTTTAGACCAATATAAAGAACCGATTCAGCATTTTTATTTGGAATCGAACTTCGCCACCGACAAGAAAGCCTCTCAGGTGAATATTATGCGGACACGGGGCAAGCGCGTCACCGCCGAAGCGACTATTAAGCGCGATGTGTTAAATCATGTGATGCGTGTTGAGCCGTCTAGTTTGCATCGTCATGCGGGTGTAGCGAATGTTGGTGCATTTTTATCGGGTGCAAATAATAACGGGTGTCACTCCCCAAATGCTATTACGGCAATTTTTATTGCCACAGGTCAAGATGTGGCGAATGTGGCAGAATCATCGGCAGGCGTGGTGTATACCGAATTGACCGATGAAGGGGATTTGTATATTTCCATCACCATCCCGTCTTTGATTATAGCTACTTATGGTGGTGGAACAGGCTTGGCGACCCAACGCGAATGTTTGGAATTAATGGATTGTTATGGGCGTGGCAGGGTGAATAAACTCGCAGAAATTATTGCAGGGGTGGTGTTGGCAGGTGAATTATCGTTGGCGGCGGCGATTTCGTCATCCGATTGGGTGTCGAGCCACGAACAATACGGACGGAATCGGTAGTATTTGGTGTTTGCGATAGATACAAGGGCGGACATACGCGCCAAAAACAGGTGCTAGTACCGCCCCTCCACACCCAATAGGCATGATTGTAGAGGCGGATTAGCAAAGTGTATATCTGCCCGTATATCTCTACGATTCATCATCACCCCAATCGCCTGCTTCCCAACCTAACAGGTCACTCATCAATAT
>CALDGT010000775.1 GCA_937942935.1 uncultured Chloroflexota bacterium
CATCATGAACACGACGGACAATCCCCAGCAAATACCCTAGCACAATACATAATGGGAATAAGCCAGCCACCACCAATACCGAGACAATCATAATCGCAAAAATGGGCGTGGTGTTGGTGAATACAATTGCCAATGCGAATAAGGCGGTCATCCCCAATGTGAGTAATGCGAGGTTAACAAATTGTTGGCCCCATTCTTTATCTTTGAATGCAAACTGAAATGGTAATAATCCGTCCATTAGCCCTCTAACTGTTCTGCCCATTGGCGCATTTGATGAATATTCACTTCTCCAACCTTAAAAAATCGTACCATACCCTGCTGGTCAATCACATAGGTGGTAGGAAAAAAGTTATATGGGAATTTATCGCGCACAATAAAATCGGGGTCGAGCAAAATAGTCAGGTTACTCACCCCTAAATTCGCTAAAAATGGGCGAATTTCGGATTCAGTTTGTCCCAATTGATTCACCGCCAAAATCATCACCCCATCTTCGCCTTGTTCGCGGATAAATTGCTCAAAAGCTGGCATTTCACGCACACATGGCTCGCAAGCCGTATGCCACACATTCACAAAAACAATCCGCCCTTCAAAATCGGATAGGCTTACCGTATTTCCATCTAAATCTTGCAGTGTAAAATCTTCGGCACGCCAATCATTCAACGGGTACGGGATTTCTGGTGTGGGATAAATCGTCTGATTTACGATTTCATCGGGTGGTTGATTGCTTGTAAGCACCAGAATGAGCGCAATCACCAAACCAACAATACCTGTAATCCCAAAAATAATGAGGATAGGCGAGACAGTGTGCGGTTCTGATTGTGAGGATACACTATCTGGCACAATAGAATCATCTTTTTCATTCATCAGAAATAACTCCTATGGCAACCAACGCGGATTACGTGCTTTTTCATCTACTTTGACAAGGCGTTCTGTCGCCAATTCATAAACCCAAACTTCGGTTGTCCCTTGCGAATAAGGCAAGCCATCATCCCCCACTTGTTGAAACCGTTGCATCACCAAGCGTTCACCAGTCGCATCCCAGATAAAAAAGCCACTGGCATAACGCGGGTCTATCAGTAACGGCTCAGGTTCTAGGGTGCGGGTATCTATCAAATAAATTTGCGCCCCGCGTGTATAGCGTTCATCCATATAACGCCGTCCGATTGCCACCTGTCCGCTATTGGGTCGCCATGAGGCGGTTTGGTCGTCGGTCATCTCGCTAGGGTCGGTGAGAATTTGCGATACCCCACCGGCTAAATCGGCAATTTGCAAATATGCGCGGGAAGTCTGACCATCGAATATCATCTCGGCATAAATCATCGTGTTACCATCAAACGATAACGCGCCAGTGATACCAAATGAT
>CALDGT010000776.1 GCA_937942935.1 uncultured Chloroflexota bacterium
TCGGATGTTTCTTTACACCACTCACCCACTTCTTCCCACGCATCCCCTGCTTGACAAAACTCATCTGCACATGCCACTAACTTAGGATTATCTGCCAAATCGGAGGCTTCTGCTAAAAATCGGCTGAACATATAGCGGAATGTGCCACCCCCGCTACCCCCCACAGGACTAATGAAAATATACGCATTAAATAATGCCCATTTCAATTCTTCTTGAGTCATGATTGAACCCCATTCGGGCATGAGTTTAGCCGTTTTGCGAATTCCCTTCACGCCAATATTGCTAATCGGCGGATTGAGCATTAAATCGGCTTGATTACAAATGGCGGTATTAATTTCATCTTTTGTGGGCTGGCGTTTTTGCGAAAAGTCAAATGTCAGCCACCTATTTTGGGGCGGAAATGGCTTAAAGGTAGAACCACGCGCTTTTGCCACATCATCCAATGACACGCGATACAGTTTTTCATCACGGTCTGCAATAGTCACTTGGCGCGATGTTTCGTCATAATCACAAACCACCACTACATGCCCGCCAAAATGATAATCAACGCCCTGAAAATCAAAATATGGCAAAAATCCCATATCTACCTGAATCATCACAGGGTTATCCGATTTGAGTAACTCTATCATCGCAGATTCTGCTCTGGGTTTGCTGGCTGTGGTATGTGCGGTCACTTTGACCCCTGTCCGCAAACCAACCAGTTCTTCTAAACTTGGTTTGGGTGTCGCACGTCCACCAATGAATGGCGGTTGCCCTTTCTGATGCCAATAAATGAACCCAACCCCCTCGCCTAATCCAAGTAACAATTCTTCGCTGAGTGGATGTCCATAATAACCATAAATATCGCGCAATGAACCTGTAACACAATGATATGTCGGGGTATGGTCAAAGTGCTTCATCATTTATTTGCTCCTTCACTCTCAAAACTGAACATCACCTATTTTCAGTGTAAAGTCTTAAGCCACTGGAGAGTCAAGCTAAATGTAACCAAAAAATCACTTGTTTTTCATATAATTTTCTATCATCTCTGTGTTTATGATAGATTCATGATGAATAAATTGATGCTACCCGATTATCAAATTCGCCAACGCGATTTTTTGCTCGAAATTTCGCGTGCAATCACCGCACAACTCGACTTGAGTGAAGTGCTTAAGCGCGTGTTGCACGCTTCGATTATTATGTTGGCAGGACGTTCTGGACTCATTGCCCTCCGCGCAGATGATGCGATTTTTTATATCCGCGCCATCATCAACATCTCAACAGACCTCGTACCCAAATTAAATGAACACCTCTATGAGTTATCACTCACACTGACACAAAAAAATACCATCGAAAATTTTAATCAACACCTGCGCTCCATTAGCACTGCTATTGATGATAATTTGCAACAAGCAGTAGCTATGCCACTCAGTTTTGCGGGTGAGCCATTGGGAATGATGATTGTCTTTCGCAGTTATCAGAGTGATGCCAGCCCAAATGACATGCAAATTTTACAAAGTTTTGCAGACCAAGCCGCCATCGCCGTTCATAATGCACAGTTATACGAGAGTATCGAAACAGAGCGCAAAAAACTCGCCGCTATTTTGCAATATGGCGCAGATGGTATGATGATTTTAGAACCCGATTTGACCATCTCACGATTCAATCGGGCATTAGAACGCATGACAGCATGGCAAGCCGATGAAGCGATTGGATTACAAGAAAGTGAAGTCATCCAATGGCAAAAACGGGAAGGCATGGATATTCAAACTGCACTCGATAAAGGATGGGCAAGCACTCATCTCGCCAATGATGATGAATCACCCCTCTATTTAGAAGGTGATTTGCGCCGTAAGGATGGGTCAAGTGTGAGTGTCGGCATTACCTATGCGCCACTCATCAACGCCGAAGGCAAACTCACCAATATTATCGCCCATGTGCGCGACATCACCAATTTCAAACGCGCCCAAGAGATGCAAAACACCTTCATTTCAGTCATTTCGCATGAACTCAAGACCCCTGTGGCAATTATCAAAGGGTATGCCGCAACATTATCGCGTCCCGATGCCCAGTGGGATAAAAAGACCATACGCGAAAATTTGGGCGTGATTGAAGAAGAGGCAGACCGTCTCAATGGACTCATCCAAAATTTGCTCACCGCCAGCAAATTGCAAGCGCAAGGTGATTTAAGCCTCAATAAAACAGAGGTTTGGCTCGATGAATTGGTCACATTAGCGGTTGAGCGGTTCACATCTCAAACGGTTAAACATAAATTCAAACTTAAATTCCAAGCCCCCTACCCCATGATTTATGGAGATGAGACCCGACTCAGACAGGTCATTGATAATTTGCTTAGTAACGCTGTAAAATACTCTCCAGAAGGTGGTGTAATTGAGGTGGGTGGTTATGCAACAACAACCACTGCCACATTCTATGTGCGCGATTCTGGCGTGGGGCTTTCTGAAGAAGACCAGCAACGTATTTTTGACCGCTTTTATCGTGTAGATAGCAAATTGAGCAGTAAAACACAAGGCTCTGGATTAGGCTTGTATTTATCTAAAGCGATTATATTGGCTCATGGTGGCACTATCGAGGTCAAAAGCGCACCCAATCGTGGCTCTACCTTTTTCGTTCATCTACCGCGTTCATAATTGGAGTTTTCATGCAAAATCAACAACAAAGTCCCATTCGGTGTTCATCCTGTGGACAAACATACCCTATCCCCGTTTATTCAATTCTGGATATTGCCAGCACTCCCCAATTCAAAAGTTTGCTCCTATCAGGTCGATTGAATAGCGCCCCTTGCCCTAATTGCAATAATATCAACACCGTTGTTACCCCTCTGCTTTATCATGATGCAGAAAAAGAATTGCTCATCGCGCTCATGCCAATGGAATTAAACATGAACAAAGATGACCAAGAACGACTCATCGGCAATATGATGAATCGCTTGCCAAAAGGCAATTTTAAGGGATATATGTTCAATCCAAAACGTGCCATCACGCTACAAGGCATGATTAACCAAATTTTAGAAGCCGATGGCATCACCCAAGAAATGATGGATGAGCAACGCGCCCGTATTCAATTGGTGCAACAATGCCTAGAAGCTGGCTCAGAAGAAGCCCTTCAAAAAGTTGTGACCGAAAATGATACCAAAATGGATGATAAATTCTTCCAAGCCTTTAGCCTTGTCGCACAACGTGCCTTAGAAGATGGTCAACCACAAATCGCCCAACAAATGCTC
>CALDGT010000777.1 GCA_937942935.1 uncultured Chloroflexota bacterium
GAAAATCACCGAGAAAACGTATGATGAACATGGTCAACTTGTCCCTGTGATGCAAGAGGACAAGCCAAAACGTCGCCCGTTGGGTAATCCTTGGGTAGCGGGCATCATGGCGCTCCTCATGGCGGTTGTATTTGGTAATTTAGATAATAGTCGGGTGTTCCTCACTGGGTTGGCGCAAGCAGGCGGTTGGAAACAAGCACAAGGCATGTTTGTTGAGGACTTGGAGCAAGATTATTATGAAACATACGGCACATATCCCGATTTCTTGACGAAATTACGAATATGCCAAGATGCCGAAACCTTGCGGAATGATGCGCCCATCACCGACCAAATTTCGTATGAACTGACCAATATCGGCAATTTGCTGAGTGCCATTCCCAACGGATTTTTGAGCGCATTGGGTGGTGGGCAGGTATATATATCGGGCGAAAAATGGTTCTGGATGCCCACTCGTACCATCACAGAAATTCCATGTCAGGCGGACGGCGCAATCAACGAAATGCCGTATTTCACCTTCTTATATGGCGATTTACACGCACACATGGTCTCGATGCCCCTCATGTTATTCACCATATTATTTGTGTTTGCAGAATTGATGCACGCGGGGCGTGATAAACGGGCTTGGTGGATGCAATTGGGCGCAGTATTTTTAGGTGCATTGGTGGTCGGGTTATTCACTGCCACCAACACATGGGAAACACCCACCTTCACCATTTTTAGTGTGCTTGGATTGGGATATGCGTGGTGGTTGCGCTGGGAGACTATTTCGCGTTGGTCGTTATGGAATTTATTGTTGCGCGTGGGCGGATTCCTCATCATTGCGGCGGTGGTTGCCTTGCCGTTTTCGTGGTGGTTTGCCTCTGCGCTCACCGAATTTAAGATATGGGATGGTCGCAAAACCCCACTGTGGGCGTATTTCTCCATTCATGGATTGTTTTTATTTGTTATTTTGTCTCTGTTGATATGGGAAACTGCCCGTTGGATGCGCTCGGTACGGGTGCGGACATTACGCGGAAAAATTAATCTACTTGTCTCTGGTTTACTCCTGTTAGGGATGGTATTTTTTGGCACACTCGCTGTCGTTTTTATGGGATACCATGTCGCGTTAGTGGTTATCCCGTTGGTCGTGTGGATTGGCGTTTTATTCTTCCGTCCCAATCAAGCGCGTGCGATGCAATTTATCCTTGTGTTAGCAGGGTTGGCATTGGCGATTACATTAGGCACAGAAATCATCACATTACGTGTGGATAATGGCAGACAAAACAGTATTTTTAAATTTTATATCCAAGTGTGGTTGATATTCAGTGTAGTTGGAGGGGTGGGTTTTGCATGGGTGACGAGTTATGCCAATCGCTGGAAGGCGCGGGTTGCCCTCCCATGGTATAGCGTCATGGGTGTGATGATATTCATCTGTTTGATGTATCCTATCACTGCCACAGGCGCAAAATCGGCATTCCGCATGTCATCAGATGTGCCACTCACACTCGAT
>CALDGT010000778.1 GCA_937942935.1 uncultured Chloroflexota bacterium
CGTGGGGTGTATGGTCATGCGCCCCAATTCCGCAAATGGCACGAAAAACCCGAATTACCCCCACTTGGGCGCGATTTCTTTGGGGGTGACTTGCGCGGGGTTATCCAAAAATTAGATTATCTCGCCGATTTAGGCGTGGAATGTATTTATTTTAACCCAATTTTTGAAGCCTCAACGAATCATCGTTATGAAGCCATCAATTTCATGAAAATAGACCCTATGCTCGGTACAGAAGCCGATTTTGATGAATTATTGCGCGAAGCACACAAGCGTAACATCAAAATTGTGCTAGATGCGGTGTTTAATCATTGCTCATCCGATAGCATTTATTTCGACATCGGCAATAATTACGGGGATGGGGCTTATCACTCGGTAGAATCGCCGTATTATCGCTGGTTCACATTCGACCCACATCCCACAGGGTATCATGGTTGGTGGGGGATGGGATTCATGCCCGAATTCACCGAATCTCCCGAAATGGAAGCGTATTTCTTAGGTGAAAATGGTGTGACCGCCTATTGGCTCAATAAAGGCATTGATGGCTGGCGGGCAGATGTCCCATTCGATAACACCGATGAATTTTGGCTTCGCTTTCGTGACCGTGTGAATAAAACCAAGCCAGAAGCATGGACAATCAGCGAAGAATGGCGCGATGCAACCCATTATTTATTGGGCGATATGTTTAATGCCACCATGAATTATCGGTTTATGTGGGCAACGCGCGGATTTTTTGCTCATGACAAATTGTCTGCCAGTGAAATGGATGACCGCCTAAATGCGTGGATGCGCGATACCCCCTACCCCGCCTTAGCCAGCCAAATGAACCTGCTCGACTCACATGATATTGACCGCCTCATTCATGCTTGTGAGGGTGATAAAGCAAAATATCGGCAGTGTATGGCATTTTTATTCGCACATATCGGCGCACCTACTATTTTTTATGGGAGTGAGACTGCTATTGATGGCACCATGCAAGAAGATGGTCGCCGTACCATGCCTTGGAATCATTTAGACCACGATTTAATTGCCTTCTTCAAAAAATTGATGCACCTGCGTAAGAGTACCGCCGTTTTGCGGACTGGTGATGTTCAAACTGTGTGGCTCAATGATGACACCCGCACATATGCCTTCCGCCGTAAATTGGGCGAACACGTTTTATATGCTGTGTTCAATGGTGGCGATAAAGAAGCGACTATCAAACTCGATGAATCGGGGTTGTGGCATGATTTGCTCGGCGAGGTGACAACCGTCGGCGGAAATGGCAAACTCTCAGTCACGCTCAAACCGCGCGGGTTTGCTTGGTTGGTGAAAAAATAGTTCAAGTTTTCCCTGATGAGGAATAACTATTTTTCGATACCATTCAGAAAGGGCATGAGCAAACATTCATGCCCTTTTTTGTTGCTTTTTGATAACCATCGGACACGATTAATCACGTCCCTACTAACTTTTTTGTGAGGGTAGGGATACTAGGTGTGATTGCTCAGAGCAAGGAGGCAAGATTGGACGACAAACAAGCTATCGCCCATATCAAACGAAAGAATATGCAGGGGCTTGCCCACTTAGTAGCGACCTATCAACATCAAGCGTTGCGCGCCGCCGATGTGATAACCCGCGATGTAGGGCTTGCCGAAGATATAGTGCAAGGTGCATTCATCAAAGTATATAAGCGGATAGACCAATACGATACATCCCGCCCGTTCAAGGCATGGTTTATGAAAATGGTGGTGAATGATGCCATCAAAGCCGTGACACGCCGTCAGATGGTCTCGTTAGACGATGACCAAGACAAAATTCCGCTTGGTGATATGTTGCCCGCCGATGATGCCGACCCGTTTTTCATCATCATGGAGACAGAAGACCGCGAAATAATCGAAAAGGCATTAGACGACCTGCCACCGCAATTACGGGCAGTCATCATGCTCAAATACTTTTTGGAATATAGCGAAGATGAAATTTCTGTAACCCTAGATGAACCACGTAGCACCATCAAATGGCGATTATACACCGCCCGCAACCGTTTACGACTTGCACTCAGTCCACTCATTTACGAAAGAGAGGCGTAAAAATGTCAGATGACCAACGCTTCACACAATGGCTACAAGATTATGAAGCCGAAAGGATGCCAGACGATATGAATCTTTGGAACGCAATTGAATCTCAAATCAGACCAGTTCGCCGTACCACTGTTTTACCCCGTGTAGGATGGTTAGTCGCTGTCCTCATGATTATCATGACAACCGCAGGTGTGTATGCACTCGACCAAATCATCAACAATCAAGCCGGTGATAAAGGCATGAATGCCGTCACCGAACAAGGCAAGGTAGCAGAGTTGTATATCACCAATGAATTTGGCGGTGAATTTGACCTCGATGTTACACTCCAAACCGTTTATGTTGATAGCAACCGTGCTTTCGTTGCAATCAGCGCGGCGGGCGTAGCCCCTGCAAATGCCCCAATTAATTTATATATGAACCCCCATGTCATTTTGCCAAATGGTGATGAACTACCCTTCTTAACATTTGGTGGTGGCGGCGGTGGTGGCGGTGGCGGTGGTGGCGACGAAGAGATCACCCTCGTACCATTTGAAGTATCTATGGTACCCAATTTTGATGCCAGCATCATCGAAACAACCGATGCCATTCTGCCACTCGTTATCAAAGTCGAATTGGCATATGTCAATATTCTTGATGCCGAACAAGGAATGATTTTTCTCGGCGAAACCCAATTTGAAGTCGAAGTGCCATTCAATCAAGGCGTTACCCTCACCCCAAATCAATCTGTGACGGTTGGTAATAATGAATTGCGCTTGCAAAAAGTAGTGATTGCACCATCGCTTACCCGCTTAGAGATGTGCTATGGCGAGCCAGCCCATCCAGAAGGTAATGTCGTTGATTCCAGTATGCCATGGCAACCGGTGGTGAGCCTGTCGGTTAATGGTGAGGTTGTGCTTGATGGTGTTAGTGTGTATCTGTCACAATTGGACTACAATCCCGAAACACAATGCTATGATTATAATGTGACCGAAGCATTAGATAGCTACACAGGCGATTGGTCACTCTCAGTAGACTATTTAGGATACCAACTCATACCACCCACAGACGAGTTACAAGCGGCATTTGACGCGGCGGGTGTATCTACCATTGCCCTTCCCGGAGGTGGTTTTATGATTGACCCAGAAGTCTCGGATGAAACCAGCATGGTGAAATTTCAAGAAGCCAGTTTAGCCATCTATCAACAATGGCAAGAAAAAATCGAAGGCGCGTGGACATTCACTTTCACCGTTCCAGAAGCATAATTTACCCCTAAACCAAATCAAATAGCCCCCAAAGACCTGCAACTTTTGCAGGTCTTTTTTATTTTTTTTTTTGACTTTTTGCTCAGTTCATGGATAGTAATCATGATTGCTCAGAGCAAGGAGGCAAGATTGGACGACAAACAAGCTATCGCCCATATCAAACGGAAAGACATGCGCGGGCTTGCCCATTTAGTCGCAACATATCAACATCAGGCGTGGCGCACCGCCGATGTCATCACACGCGATATTGGGCTGGCAAAGGACATTGTGCAAGGCGCATTTATCAAAGTATTTCAACGAATAGACCAATACGATACATCACGTCCGTTTAAGGCATGGTTTATCAAAATCGTGGTTAACGATGCCATTAAAGCGATGTCGCGTCATGCAACCATCTCATTAGATGATGACCAAGATAAAATTCCGCTTGGCGAGATATTGCCAGATGACGATGCAGACCCCTTTCTCATCGTCAGCGATGCAGAAGACCGCGAAATCATCGAAAAAGCACTCGATGCCCTCTCCACTAACCTACGGGCGGTCATCGTGTTGAAATATTTTTTAGATTATAGCGAGGATGAAATTTCGGCTTTGCTAGATGAACCCCGTAGCACTATCAAAGGGCGTTTATACACGGCTCGAAACCGATTGCGACTTGCGCTCAGACCATTAGTAGAAGAAAGAGAGGCGTAACGATGACAAATCAACGCTTCGGAGATTGGCTCAAAGATTATCAAGCCGAAAGGATACCAGACGATATGAAACTCTGGAATGAAATAGAATTTCAAATTATTCCGACCCGCCGTAAAATTGTCATTTCACGAGTAGGATGGTTGGTTGCAATCCTCATGCTCATCATGACCACCGCAGGGGTCTATGCCCTAGACCAAATTTTGAATAATCAAACGGGTGATAAAGGCATGGATGCGGTCACAGAACAAGGTAAAGTGGCAGAGTTGTATATCACCAATCAAATCGGCGGTGACTATGAACTGAGTGTCACCCTCCAAACCATTTATGCCGATAGCAATCGTGTTTTTGTGGCGATTAGCGCATCTGGCACAGCACCTGTAGATGATACAATCTCGCTAAGGCTCACCCCATATATTGTTTTGCCCAACGGTGACGAACTCCCATTCTTAGGATTTGGCGGTGGTGGCGGCGGTGGTGGTAGCATAGATTCAGACCGTGTGCCTATTGGCATAGCTATAAATGCAAATTTCGATGCGAGTCTCATCGCTATTACAGAACCAGAATTAAACCTCATCATTCGTGTAGACTTGGCATATACAAAAGATAATGATATGGTCTATCCACAACAAGAATATAGTCTCGGAGAGACACAATTTGAGGCGACTGTGCCATTTAATCGGGGAGTTACCCTCACACCAAATCAAACCGTGATGGGAGATGGCATTGAAATGCGCCTACAAAAAGTGGTCATTGCGCCATCCCTCACCCGTTTGGAATTATGCTATGTTGAGCCTGCTCAACCAGAAGCAGACATCTTATATCCAAATGTGTGGCAACCGGTGGTTAGTTTACACGTCAATAACGAGGCAATTCTGGAAAATATTGATATTGCCCTCTCAGAGCTAGATTATCGCACCGAAACAGGGTGTTATACCTATAATGTGACAGAATCGCTCGATAGTTACGCAGGTGAATGGGCTTTTTCAGTTGATTATTTGGGTTATCAACTCATCCCGCCAATGGATGAATTACAGCAAGCCTTTGATGAAGCAGGGTTGCCATTTGTTGCGATGGAAGGTGGTGGTTATATGCTTGCGAGGTCAGAAGCTAACCCACATCAAACCCGTGAAGATGTACCAGAAGATTACGAAGAACTCCAAGCACTAAGTGATTCTGCCCAAGCCATTTATCAGCAATGGCGAGAAAAAATTGAAGGGGCTTGGACATTCATCTTCACCGTGCCAGAAGCATAAATGATGATATGAAATCAATAAAAGTGCGCTAGAAATAAGCGCACTTTTTTATCCCCAAATATGAGATTTATTTCATGCTTTGGGCAATAGCCATAATATCTTCCTGCGAAAGATTACAGGCGGTATCGGTTGGAGATATATTCGCAGTATAAGCATAACGTATGGGTCCCAATATCCATAACAAATTGTGTTGTGGAATCTGATTTGACCATACAAGGTCAATATTCGCTTGTGTGGTATGATTCCAATCAATCGCAGGGGCAGATGTGCCATCAACAGTTGACCAACCGCCCCGCACATACTGTCCACCATCACCTAAATTCACGGGGATGACATTCGCGCTTGAGCCAACCTCAATCCCGCCAAAAGGTTGACCCTCTGTAAATGGTCCTTGGCTAATTGTAAAGCCAGATGAACCACATTGATAATATAAATTCAGTTCATATGTTTGTTCATCATAAGTTGCATTGATAAACCGATACCCCGCAGGAAGCCATTGAGGTGATGTGGCAAAGTAGGGTGTACTGGCGAGGGCTTGCGCCAAATTATCAAAAAATGTGGGAAATTTCGCATTATTGTTGAGTACAAATTGATTCGCATCTAATGTGCTAACCGTTACTTGCAAATGGGTATTATCACTATCAGCTTGCGAGAAAAAGTTAAAAATACTATTGGCGAGAACACCGCCCGCCACCATCAAAGTAGCAAATAAGACAACAATTACAGACATACGTTTACGGTTAAATCTGAATTTCATGGGTAAATCTCCTGTTGTGATATGAGTATTCACCCTTTGATGACGCTTATCACCCTCAGAAGTTACGCTCATGCGGTGGGCGGTTGCCAAAAACACAGCTTTATTCTCTGCCTGCTGTTTGGGCGCAGGTGTGGATTGATTCAGGTTATCAAATAATTCTTTCATGGGGTCAGTCATGAATGTTCTCCTTGTAGGGTCAATATTCTTTTTAGATTGATTGTGGCGCGGTGTTGTAGGGCTTTCACCGCGTTGATATTCATACCTAAAGCATGTGCAGTAGCAGATAAATCTAATTCGGCGATAAACCGCAATAACAACACCTCGCGTTGACGCATTGGCAAATGGGCGAGTGCCTCATAAATTTGGGTCGTTTGGATTTTGGCAAATACGATGTGTTCAGTGAGCGATTCGATTGGGATATCATCGGGCAATGGGTCGGATTGTCGCACCGCAGTCCGCCGAATATCATCCACCATCAGCCGATATGCCACCCGAAATAACCACCCGCTTAAATGCGTAATGGGTGATTTATCCGCATAAATCTGCTCCAAAAATCGCTGAAAAACCGTGGCGGTCAGGTCTTCTGCGGTCTGAATATGTCCTGTGTGATGATACAAATACCGATACAACGCGGGGTAATACGCATCAAAAATCGTTTCTAATGCCTGTTCATCGCGCTGATAGGCTCGTTTTAAGAGGGTATTGTCTATATCCACAAATAAAAAATCCCCTTTCATCTGATATGAGTTATATCACAAGACGCAAAGGGGATGTGTTGGGTTACGCAATTGATGATTTAATTGCGGTTATATCATCTTAAAATTGCCAATCTTTCAGCATGGCGGCAATGAGAGCCGCACGTTCTGGCAAGCTATTCAACACCACATGCTCATGTAACGCATGGAGACCATCGCCTGCGGGACCAAGTCCGTCTAATGTAGGGATACCCATGCTGGCGGTGATATTGCCATCACTCCCGCCCCCACTGCCATCTTCACGGACAGTCAAGCCATACGATTCACCGATGGTTTTGCATTGAGCAAAAGTGGCTTTCATCAAGTCGTTGTGTTCCATCGGGTCACGGCTGTGTTCGACTTCGACATTCAATTTTGCGCCGGGTAAAAAGGGTTGCAAATTCATCATGGCAGATTTGATGCGTGCCATTTCTGATTGTTTCATCACACGGGTGTCAATGGTGGCTGTCGCATGGGCAGGAATCACATTCATGGTTGTGCCACCACTGCACACTGTCACTGAGACCGATGTCCCATTGGGATAATCATTGAGTTGATTCAAACGCAAGGCTTGTTGTGCGAGTTCAATAATAGCATTAATCCCTTGTTCGGGGGCATTTCCCGCATGAGCAGGACGACCTTCAATATGCAATTTATACACCGCCAACCCCTTACGCCATGTCTTGAGCGCCCCTTCTTTGGTGGCTGGCTCCATGACCAACACCAACCCTGCCTGAGATGCCACTTCTTGCAAGACAGGGATTGAATAAATACTCCCTACCTCTTCATCGCTGGTCATCAACACCCAAATTGGGCGATTCGGCATTAATTTTTGTTCCAAAAGACCGCGCAATGCCGATAACACAACTGTGATGCCACCCTTCATATCAATGGCACCGGGACCAAAGAGTTTGCCATCGTCATCAATCCGCACAGGGCGTTCTGCGAGTGTGCCAATGCCCCACACGGTATCGATGTGAATGAGGAACATGATGGGCTTACCGGGCGCATTTTCATTCCATTTTGCCCATAAAAAGTCACCCACTTCAGTCTGTGGGATGCGTGTCACCGATGACGCACCGAGTGATTTGAATTGAGCGTGCATATATGCGCCCAATTTATCCACAGCGGCTTTATCGAGAGTGGGTGTTTCGTAATTCACCAATTCGGTGAGCAAATCGGTCATCGCTTGTTTTTGCGATTGGAAGTAACGCAATAAATCAGACATGGACTCCTCAACTACCTATTAAATCATCGTTAAAAACAATTAAAAGAGTGTAGTAAGGAATGAGTCATGTGTCAAGAGAAGGGATGTTAAGGGATTTGTGTGTAAAGGTATTTCACCCGTTCAAGCCATGCAGTCACCTTACACAGGCATTTATTTTTCACTATAGTTAGGCTAACTTATCAATCTAGTACTATTATCTAAGTCTGCAAAATACTCAAGCATAGACCGATGAATAAAAATATACCCACCGCCTACCCTACGAAGAAGAACTATATCTGGCATATTATTCAGGAATTTGGCATAGTTCGAGGGTACAACATCCTTACTTTGAAGAACAAATCTTAGGATAAGGTGTTGAAAAACTGCTCCACCCCCAAAAATCCCAAATGCGATGACACCGGCATAATACGCAACAGCTAAACCCACAAATAAACCAGTAAAAGCATCATGGAGAAATACTGAAAATATTAAAATAATCGGAAAGCTGGAAATTAAAGCGGTTGTTAAACCAGTATATAAAGCATTCTGTGCTGATCGGAATATACCATCGTTAGGTCTAACATTTATATTGATAAGATGACCGGTAAAACCATTCCAAACCCCAACAATAAGTAAACCAGATAAACCAAATGCTAAAAAACTTATCAAACCCATATTAGGGGAGACGCTAAATCCAATAATCCCAAATCCTAAACCTAAAGCCAAGCCAACTATCAGTCCTAATCTTCTCAGACTTGCAAAAAAACTAGCCCACGACCAATTTAGCTTGTCAATAGGATAAATATAGGCTATTTTATCTTGACTCTTCGAGAATGGTCGTTTTATCACAGAACCAAACAAGTAAAAAAATGGCAATGAAACAACTATCATACTTATAAAAATCATGATTGTGAAAAAAATTCCATCTATAATGCCAATATTCGTTGATACGGATATGCCAACAGTAGCACTATAGCAAATACTAATAATTAATCCTTGAACAAGTCTATTTTTAGATCTATGTGGCGACCTAAATGTTATATAAACTGTAACTCCTGATGAGATAAAAACAC
>CALDGT010000779.1 GCA_937942935.1 uncultured Chloroflexota bacterium
GTTGAGGCGATGACCCTCGATGATATAGCTGAATTGCCCGTTTCGTTGATGGTAAATTGCACATCGGCGGGGTTATCTCCGAATGTGGATGATAGCCCATGGATAGATGGTGTCCCATTCCCCAAAAATATCACCGTGTATGACATGATTTATCGTCCACAAAAGACCAAATTCATGACCCAAGCCGAAAAAGCAGGTGGTCGTGCTGTGGGTGGATTGGGGATGCTAGTCAGACAAGGTGCATTGTCATTCAAATTATGGACGGGCGTGGATGCGCCTATAGAGACGATGTTTTTCGTCGCTTTAATCGAATTAGCTTTGAAAGGATAACGCATGTTGCGATTTTTGACGGCAGGTGAAAGTCATGGACCTCAACTCACCGCGATTATAGATGGCATCCCCGCCGGGTTGCCCCTCTCGCAAGCCGATATTGATACTGAATTAGAACGCCGACAAATCGGGTATGGGTCGGGCGGGCGGATGCAAATTGAGCGTGACCAAGTTCGTATCACAGCAGGCGTGATGAATGGATTGACCACAGGCGCACCAATTTCTCTTACCGTAGATAACCGTGATTTTAAGAATTGGAAAGAAAAAGATATTGCGCCCATCACCACACCCCGTCCGGGTCATGCCGATTTGACAGGTGCGCTGAAATATGGCTACCGTGAATTGCGCTTATCACTAGAACGTGCCAGCGCCCGCGAAACAACCATGCGGGTGGCGGTTGGCGCGGTGTGTCGCAAATTTTTAGCCGAGTTTGGCATATC
Organism: uncultured Chloroflexota bacterium; assembly: GCA_937942935.1. Lineage (GTDB taxonomy): Bacteria > Chloroflexota > Anaerolineae > Aggregatilineales > Phototrophicaceae. The sequence continues at coordinate 771 of CALDGT010000779.1, forward strand.
TATTGGCGGTTATGTGGTGCAAATCGGCGCTGTTAAAGCTGGTTTAGATGAAAATCCAGACCATCACGATTTATATACCCACGCAGAAGCCAGTGATGTGCGTTGTCCATTTCCTGATGTTGCCGAAGCCATGCACGAAGCCATCCGCCAAGCTAAAATCGAAAAAGATACGCTCGGTGGGATTTTTGTGGTATACGCAACGGGCGTGCCTGTTGGGTTAGGGTCGCATGTGCATTGGGATAGGCGACTGGATGCGCGGATTATGGCGGCGATGGTCAGTATTCAAGCCATGAAAGGCGCAGAAATTGGCGAGGCATTTGAAAACGCGGGTAAATATGGCAGTCAGGTTCACGATATGATAGACCGCACTGAGGACGGGCGTTTGGTACGCCGTAGCAATCGTGCAGGTGGGCTTGAAGGTGGCATCACCACAGGCGACCCGATTGTCGTGCGGGTTGCCATGAAACCAATTGCGACCATGCTACGCGGGGCGGAATCGGTCAATTTAGCCACTGGTGAACCCGAATTGACCACCTATGAGCGCAGTGATTTTTGTGCTGTTCCCCGCGCTGTGCCGATTGGCGAGGCGATGCTGGCGTATGTGGTGGCAGAAGCCTTACTCGAAAAATTAGGCGGGGATAGCATAGATGAAATGCGCCCTCGCTATGACAATTTGCGCCAAAATCGCTTGTCTGATGTGCCGATGGATAATGTGGATTGGCGGTTTGGCTTTGAATGAAAATCGGTTGGCGAATATTGTTTTAGCGGGATTCATGGGGGTGGGAAAATCTACCGTTGGGCGGTTACTCGCTGACCGTTTGCGCTGGCAATTTGTGGATACCGATGAAGAAATTGTGGCGCGGGTGGGTATGAGCATCCCCGAAATTTTTGATTCACAAGGTGAGGCGGGGTTTCGGCGCTATGAAGATATTGTGTGCCAATCGGTTGCCCTACGAAATGCGCATGTGATTGCGACAGGTGGCGGGATGGTGATTAATCCGAATAACCGCGCCATTTTATCCTCTACTGGATTATTGGTTTATCTTCATGCCGATGTCGAAGCGATTCGCAAACGCTTGGGTGAAATTGCTAAGTCGGGTAGACCGCTCGCATGGGGGTGGGAAGACCGTTATGATGCTCGCCTGCCCATTTATGAAACATTACCGTATAAAATTGATACAACCGACCTCAAACCGTACCAAGTCACAGATAGGTTAATTGAACTATGGAAACAAACATACAAGTAAATTCGCCAGATGGTACATATCCCATCCGTATCCAAAAGGGGATTCTTGGACAAATAACCCATTATGACCAATTTGGACTCAATCGCCCGCCGTTGGTGATTACGGATACCCACCTCGCCCCGCTTCATGCCCAAGCCTTTGCCGATAAAATTGGCGCGTCTTGTGCCGTGATGTCGGCTGGCGAAGCCAATAAGCACCTCACAACTGTCGCAAATTTATACAGTGATGCAGTGAAGGCAAAATTGGACAGAGGGAGTGCTATTATCGCGTTTGGCGGTGGGGTAGTGGGAGATGTAGCAGGGTTTGTGGCATCCACCTATTTACGCGGGATAGGATTCATCCAAATTCCCACCAGTTTATTAGCAATGGTAGATTCTAGTGT
>CALDGT010000780.1 GCA_937942935.1 uncultured Chloroflexota bacterium
AATATAGCACCAACCCCATTTTTGGCGCGGGTGCGTTGATGGAAGGCAAAGAGACACGCTTCGGTGTGACCAACAGCATTTTATGGGGTGTGACGACTACCGCCGCATCGAATGGCTCTGTTAATGCCATGCACAGCAGTTTTTCGCCATTGGCGGGCGCGGTTGCCATGCTGAATATCATGCTCGGTGAGGTCATTTTTGGCGGGGTGGGCGCGGGGATGTATGGCATGTTTGTGTTCATCGTCCTCACGGTATTCATCGCGGGGTTGATGGTTGGGCGCACACCGGAATATTTGGGCAAGAAAATCGAATCGCGCGAAATCCAACTGATGGTCATCGCCGTTTTATTGCCCAATGCCGCCATTTTGTTATTCACGGCGCTCGCATTGCTCACCCCAGAAGGATTGGCGAGTCGGACAAATATGGGCGCACACGGGTTATCCGAAATTTTATACGCCTTCACATCGGGCGCGGGGAATAATGGTAGCGCGTTTGCGGGACTCAATGCCAATGTGCCGTTTTATAATATCTTCATTGGTTTGGCGATGTGGATAGGACGTTTTGGTGTGATTTTGCCTGTCCTCGCGGTGGCGGGGAGTATGGCTGGCAAAAAGGTGAGTCCTGCTTCATCGGGGACATTTATGACCGATACCCCGTTATTTATGGTGTTGCTCATCGCGGTGATTTTGATTGTCGGCGGGTTGACCTTCTTCCCCGCATTATCGTTGGGTCCCATCGTAGAACATCTGCTGATGGGCGCGGGTGTGGCATTTTAACAGGAGATTATCAACATGAGCAAAAAACAACCCTTATTTCAACGCGACATCGTGCGCCGTGCATTAGCGGATGCTATCCGCAAATTGCACCCCGCCCAACAAATCAAAAATCCGGTGATGTTCATCGTGGCTGTCGGCGCAGTGCTGACAACAGGCATTTTTATCACCGATATTTTAGCAGGCGATACATCTGAACTCGGTTTTAACTTGCAAATTGCTGTGTGGTTGTGGTTTACGGTGCTATTTGCCAATTTTGCCGAAGCGATTGCCGAAGGACGTGGCAAAGCACAAGCCGATGCGCTCCGCAAAACGCGCACCCAAATGACCGCCCGCCGTTTGGTGAATGGCAAAGAAGAAATTATCCCCGCCTCGCAACTACGTAAAGGCGATATGGTGGTGTGTGAAACAGGCGACCAAATCCCAAGTGATGGCGAAGTGGTCGAAGGCATTGCCAGCGTAGACGAAAGCGCCATCACAGGCGAATCTGCGCCCGTCATCCGTGAAAGTGGTGGCGATAGAAGCGCGGTCACGGGCGGGACGCGGGTTTTGAGCGATAAAATTGTCGTGCGTGTCACATCCGAACAAGGTAACACCTTCATTGACCGTATGATAGCCTTAGTGGAGGGCGCACAACGCCAAAAAACGCCGAATGAAATCGCGCTGACGATTTTACTATCGGGCTTGAGCATCATCTTTTTGTTGGCGGTTGTCACCTTGCGCGTATTCGCCAATTATAGCGAAGCCGAAACAGGCTTAACCACCACCACCGCCACCGTCCCTGTGCTGATTGCCTTGTTGGTATGCCTCATCCCCACCACCATCGGCGGTCTGATTAGCGCCATCGGCATTAGCGGGATGGATAGGATGATTCAACGGAATGTGTTGGTCACAAGTGGACGTGCGGTAGAAGTGGCGGGCGATGTGGATGTGTTGTTGCTGGATAAAACTGGCACGATTACACTTGGTAATCGGATGGCAACCGCGTTCATCCCATCTGACGGGGTAGATATGGCGCATTTAGCCGATATTGCACAATTATCATCATTGGCAGATGAAACCCCAGAGGGGCGGAGCATTGTCGTCCTCGCCAAAGAAAAATTTAACTTACGTGGGCGTGAAGTATCGGATATGAACCTGACCTTCATCCCATTCACCGCCCAAACCCGCATGAGTGGGGTGGATTTCCCCGCACATGGCGACCAACCCGCCCGCCAAATCCGCAAAGGCGCGGGGGATGCCATCAAAAAATATGTCGAATCGCTCGGTGGGATTTACCCCGCCAATTTGCAAAAAGTGGTGGATGATGTGGCGCGTCGCGGGAGTACACCATTGGTCGTGGCAGAAAATGAGCGCGTGTTGGGTGTGATTGAACTGAAAGACATCGTAAAAGGTGGCATCCAACAACGGTTTGCACAATTGCGACAAATGGGCATCCGTACTGTGATGATTACGGGGGATAATGCCCTGACCGCCGCCAGTATTGCCGCCGAAGCGGGTGTAGATGACTTTATGGCACAAGCCACCCCAGAAGATAAATTGCGCCGTATCCGCGAAGAGCAAGCCAAAGGGCATTTGGTCGCTATGACAGGTGACGGCACGAATGATGCGCCTGCATTGGCACAAGCCGATGTTGGTATGGCGATGAATACAGGCACACAAGCCGCCCGTGAAGCGGGAAATATGGTTGATTTGGATAGCGACCCCACCAAATTAATTGAAGTGGTCGGAAT
>CALDGT010000781.1 GCA_937942935.1 uncultured Chloroflexota bacterium
GTAAATCTTTTCTTTAGTTTGGTCATCTTAGTGATGCTCTCTATTTGTATATTGGATAGATAAATACAAAATTACTCAATGTAAATCTATACTGGGGTGCTTTTTAGGCTAAAAGTTTATCGTTTTTAATTTGACTTTAGACAAAAAAGGTTATTTTTTAATTTATAGTATAGATAACAAATTGGGGTTTCTATGTCTAATTCTACAACATCACCATACGACCAATATGAATCACCATTCCCGCGAAATCGTTGGCAAGTGACTCGGTTAAGACAACATTTGTCTCGAATCCGTTTTCGTGAGCATCGGCTGAATTATGGTATTTACAAATTTTTTCGGGGGTTTCATTATATATACCGCCTGACGCGAACTTCGGTACGGCATAAACGACTTCGATACGAAATATCGCATCTTGAGTCACGACGGGGCTTGTTACGTCCAATTCAACGATTATTCCAAGACGATTCTCAACGCACATTTTTGCTCATTTTCTTAATCATGTCTGTCGTATTTGCGTTCTTTTCTGTATCTGATAGCCTTAGCCAAGAACCTTTAACACGTATTTTGGATTGGGTACTCGCATTTTTTAGCATTTTTAGCATTTTATATCACCTTAAACCTGTTTTCGTTACGCCAGCGATATATTGTGATGCCATTTGATATTCAAGAGAATAAAGATTAGAAGGGTTAGCAGAGTTACTCAAGTATAACTTTATCATCGAGGTTAAGCGTATTAGCCGATTGCTTAATCTGAGACAGGTTGAAAGTGTGGGTGTAGATTCGAGCCTCGCCTTGTTTACGACCACTTTTCAACAACAAAACTTGAACGAAGATTTGCAAGCACTCGCTATTTTGAATGCAAATAATGCGACAGGAAATGTCATCGGCGCATTTTTAACTGGCTTAACGACGACTGCATTACGCTTATTGGCGGTAGCCCGGATTACAGGGTTAGTCGAAAAACAGATTTCTGGCGGGTTACATATCCGTGTAGATTTTGCCAAGCGCAACCGTGACACCATTTCGGTAGATATTTTTGAGGCGCGGTTATCTGAAAAAGATTTGCTTGATGAAACCACCATTCAAAATTTGGCGCGACAATTAGCCTTACGCCTGATTTATCAGATGGGGCATGGTGTACGTTTGGCATCTTCACTTAGAGAGCCTACAACACTTTTTAACAGGGTTACAAGCCACTACTGAGCGAAATTGGTGGCGTGTGGCATATGCTTATCAATCAAATATCGCCATAGAAGAAGATAAGCGGGGTCAATTTGGCATTGGTCACTATCATCTAGGGGTTACGCTCATTTCGCAGGGGAATATTGAAGAAGGGGTCAAGCACCTAGAGCGTGCTCAAATGAGTGGTCCACCATTGGCAGAAACATATTATATGCTGTCACTCATCAAATTGAGTGACAATTATGGTTATTTGCATTGTAGGCGCATCGAGATTAAGACTATTCAAAAATGGTGCAATGTTGCCTTATCCATTCGTCCCGATTTTCCAGAAGTGTATATGATGTACTATCAGCGTGCAAAGTTAACAGAACGGTCAATCACACGCGAGATTGAACGCGCTGATGCAGAGGGTAAACTAAGCCTGAAACAGCAAGAAGATTATCGGAACGCAGAATATTATTTTAGGCGTGCTAAAGATTTATATCGGCGTTCTATCCTACAAACCCGCCTGCGGTATCGGGCTGATATTAATATTCAACCCGATTTAGAACGGATTACAAAAGAGCGCCTAATGGTGATTCACCGATTGGGCGATGTGATGAGGTCGCTCAAACGATACCGTCAGGCATATAGCTATTACCGTGATGTTTTGGCGGCGCTTCTTAATAATGTTCGTACTTTAATTGATTTAGGCAAAACATATTGCTTGGCTCAAGATTGGAAACCTGCGTATGAATTTTTGCTCAACCGCATGAGGCATGTTCCAGAAGCGCAATGGCACACCGAGGCTAATTTTTATATTGGTTGGATGCTTGCTGGCGGTGTTTCTGATGCTAACCAAAAATCACGCCATCGCGTTAGATAACAGTGTGAGCAATAAATTGCTGGTACGTTTAGGCAATGGCGGGGTAGCACATTTCACCCAAGTCGGTTCGACCACCACCTATAATGGCGACCCCGGTTCAGTATCCGTCATTGATGCGGGTGGCACAGGGACAACCAAATATACCCTGACTGCATCGGATAAATCCAAATATGTCTTTGGGGATGACTTCCGTTTAACTCAGCGCGAACTGCCCAAGGGCGAGAAAGTGACCTACACCTACCACACATCAGGTCATGCGACTGGGTTGCTGAAAGATGCGGCAGATGAGTATGGTCGCAAATTGCAATTCACCTATATCAACAATTCATCTGGCTTTGACCATCTGCAACTCTGGCGCGTTGGCGATACTAATGCCACAGGGTTGGATACATCCTCACCATCAGGGCGGTATGTAGAATTTAGTTATACCCCCGAAAAATTGAATGGGACGACCATCAGCAACGCCAAAGCCTTGCTGAATACCGTGCGTGATGTGCGCGGGCAGGTGTGGACATATACCTATTATGGTGCGACTGTCGGCGAAACAGATACCGCCCAAGCCAATTATCTGGTGAAAGTGACCTCGCCATCGGTGGATATGACAGGGGATGGTGTGGTGGATAATCCCATCACCATCAAAGATTTAGCGTATACCCTCAATGCGAATAATGTCATCACCAATATCACCCAAAAACTCGGTGGGGTAGGCGGGGTTTATGCCCAAGAGACGGCGTATGCCTTCCAACCAAGCGGGCAGAACATCACCACCGAGATGACTCCAAACGACATAACTATGGGCAAAGTCACCACCCATTATTTTGCAGGTGGGGTGTATGCAGGTGCAGAAGATGCCGGTGGTAATGCCAATTTTAGCGGAATGAATAGCCAATATCGCCCCACCGCGGCACAAGATGCCAATGGCAATGTGACTGGCATGGCT
>CALDGT010000782.1 GCA_937942935.1 uncultured Chloroflexota bacterium
CATCACCTTCTTTCCATTCGTCATGGCGGTGACGGCGTTTATTTTATTGCGACAAAGAATATTGCTTGGGCGTTATATTTCGCTCATTATGTTGTATGTCACCTTTGTCCTCTCCATTGTGGGTTTGTTGCATGTAATGGGTATCTTCCTCAACTTTTCTGCGATGGTAGATAGTATCATGCAAAATATCACCCTCGCATGGTTTTTGCCTATTGCCTATGCGTTATTTTGGGTGGGCGGACGGCTAGACGAAAAGAATAACTGGCGAGGGATATTAGAACAACTCGGCATCGGTTTGGGGATTTTGGTCATCATCTTTATGCTATTTAGCGCCAATTTTTTGGCGAGTATGAATAGCCTGATTGATATGTATACCACCGCCGATGTCCGAGAAACGGTATGGATATTAACCGCCTCTGCCATCATCTATGGTATTTTCTTTTGGCGGATGTTGAAATTGGGCTTATATTTTGGTGAGCGCCCAGACCAAAATGCCGCTTGGCAGGGCTGGTTGATGCTTTCGCCAAATATCATTGGTTTTATGATTTTCTTTGCGGGACCCTTGTTATTATCTTTCTATCTCAGTTTTACCGATGCAACTGTCGGCAGGATTCCGCAAGAAATCCAAACGGCTAATTATGAAAATGCGCTAGGATTAGAATTTCGGGTATGGGATGAATCCAACCCATATGCCACACAACTCATCCAACTCACACAAAGCACATCTCCTATCATTGCCGATGTGCCAACCGTCAAAGTTCAGGCGCAGTCGTATATGTCGCGTGGATATACCCCATTAGCGATTATCCCATTCAAAGATGTGACCGGTGCAGACCTCATCATCGGTGCGACAGACCGCCTTTTTTGGATTAGTATGCGGAATACGCTTGTTTTCTGCCTGCTATTGGTCATTCTGAGTACAATCCCTGCATTAGGATTATCGCTCATCCTCAATTCAAAATTGCCCGGTATGAAATTCTTTCGGGCGCTCTATTTCATCCCGTCTATCGCGGCGGTGGTTGGGACGGCGCTCATCTGGAAATGGTTATATCATCCCGTTATTGGCTTCTTTAATTCGTGGATAACCAGTATTATCGGATTTTTGAACACGACATTCGGATTACAAATCGTAGACCCCAAAATTTCGTGGTTAACCGATTCTAGTTTTGTCTTGATTTCGATGGTATTGCTCTCTGCTTGGCAAGTGGTTGGGTTTAATACGGTGCTATTTTTGGCGGGTTTGCAAGGCATCCCCAAAGATTTATACGAAGCCGCCCAAGTGGATGGGGCAAATTATTGGGGGCAATTGCGAAATGTCACCGTCCCCATGCTTGCACCCACCAGCATCTTTGTCATTATCACAACCATTATCACAGGGTTGCAGGTGTTCAATGAACCTTATACCTTGTTCACGGCGCGTCCTATCCCAGAAAATGCGCTGACATCGGTATTCCATTTGTATAATCAGGGTTTCTTTGGTTTTAATTTTGGTTATGCGTCATCTATCGCATGGATATTGTTTGCGGTCATTTTTACCATCACCCTCATCCAATTCCGTGTCTCGCGCAATAATGCTTATGAATAGGGGAAGATGTCATGGCTAAGAAATGGATACAATACAGTTTAATTGCATTGGCTTATCTCCTACTCAGTTTTTTTGCATTGGTGATGCTATTCCCATTCATCTATATGCTCTCCACATCATTCAAAAATTCGGCTGATGTGTTTCATGTGCCACCACGCTTATTGCCATATTCGCAAGAAACTGCCGAATTAGATGGTGTGCAAGCCGATAAGTATCTTATTTCGGTGGATGGTGTTGAGCGTGAAATGGTACTTGTCCCAAATCAAAAGAAACCATTTGGGTTATTCACCACACAAGAAAATATCAATCCCGATGTACCAAACAGTAGCCCAAATACGGTGCGTGTAGATTTGGAACTCGTCACCAAAACCGAAGAATCTATTACGTTGCAACGCTCTAATGGACGCGAAGCAAAATTTGATATTTACGAAGTGCCAGTGAATGGCGAAATTCAACGCTTGGCATTGGTTGCACAACCGCGCCTCGATAAATTTGTAGACCCATCAAACCCCGAGATTGTGGCGTATGATATTGAGGCAACCTTAGCAAAAGCGGAATTTGTAGATTTTCGGACAGATAATTATCGGTTGTTGTTTGGCGAAGAAGTCGAGACAGCGACATCAACTGTCCGCCTATCATTGGCACGTCCACTGATTAACACCGTCTTGGTGACGTTTGGGGTCGTGGTTGGTCAACTGATTACATCCATCATGGGCGGGTATGCTTTCTCGCGGGTGAAATTTGCGGGACGGAATACGCTATTTGTGATGTATTTGGGGTCTATCATGATACCGTTTGTGGTACTCATCATCCCGATGTATCGGTTGATGGTGTCTATCGGTTGGCAAAATCAGATTGTATCGCTGATTGTCCCGTGGATATTCACCGCCTATGGCACATTCCTCATCCGCCAATTCTTTATCACCATCCCCAAAGAAATAGAAGAAGCGGCATTGATGGATGGTGCAAGCCGTTGGCGCATTTTATGGACAATCTTTGTGCCACTCAGTCGCCCAGCTATCGCTACGCTCGCTGTATTCTCGTTCTTATATGCGTGGAATAGCTTCTTGTGGCCCCTGCTCATCATCGGTGAAGGGAATGAACCCAATCACGTCCTCACGCTCTCGCTCATCCGCCTGCAAAATGCCGCCAGCGAAGAACCAAACTTGCTCCTCACGAGTGCGGCAGTTGCCATTTTACCGCCCATCATTGCCTTTATTTTTGCCCAACGGTATTTTATTGAAGGGGTGACATCTTCGGGTGTGAAGGGATAGAGAAAACCAGTTTGAAATATCTATTTATTGGTCAGGGCGCTGTTGATTGCGCCCTGATGCTTTCTGCCTAGAAACCTATTAGTGGGGCATTGTTTAGCGTCTTTTGGCATGTTATAGTTATCTCATGACAAACGAAAATAATGTGATAGAAGAAGAACAACCCATTTTTGAAGATGACCCTATTTTGGGGCGTTTTATGGCGCAGTATCCCGCCAATCGTTTGCGTTTATTGATGATAAGTGGTGGAATACTTTTAGCGGTTTGGTTTGTGGTGACAGTCGTTTTGTGGAATGTCCAAGACGATATTGCGGCGACTATCACCGTCCTCATTTTGACCCCTGTTGCTTTATTAACAGGGTGGTATGCGTTGCATTTGTGGAATCGGGAGGTGGTCTTATACGAAAAAGGATTCACCTATCGGCGTGGGTCACAAATTGCTTATATCCGTTATCATGAAATAGTACGCACCCGCCAAGCAGGGGGGATTATTCGATATTTAGGCGGGATTATCAAACGCAACACCTTTCAATTCACCATCATCACCGAGCGCGATGAAATTATCTTATTCGACTCATTATATAAAAACTTAGATGACCTCACCCTCAAGGTTGAAGCCGAGATTTATCGGGTATTATTGCCAAAATTGAATGCAAAATTGGCGAATGGTGAACGGATTAGTTTTAATGGGGATTTGTTTATTAGTACGGTAGG
>CALDGT010000783.1 GCA_937942935.1 uncultured Chloroflexota bacterium
TTACTTGGTAAAGCATTTCCAAACAAACAATTCGGTGATATTGCAGAGGGTATGACCGCCGATATTATTTTTGCCAATTATCATCCCCACACAGCCGTGAATCAGCATAACATTGCATGGCATTTGTTGTATGGCATCGAATCTTGGATGGTAGATACCACCATCATCGGTGGCGAGGTGGTGATGCGTCACCGTCAACTCATGGCATTAGATGAGGGGACAATCCTCAAAGAGGCGAGAATCCAATCCCAAAAAGTTTGGGAACACTATACCAAACTCAAGCAAAATAGCTAAACCACGCGCAGAAAAATGGAGTTCTACTATAATTCTACTGGTAGTAATATCACGTTAGATTGGTTTCACACACAAGGAGTCCTTGTTATGCAAAGCACATCACCCATTTCTGGAATGCCGAATACCCGCAGTGGCATTGTGCGCGGGACAGGCGGGTTTAGCATTATCGGTTTGCCAATTGCGCTCATCATTGGGGCAATTGGGGCAGTAGCTATTGGTGCGGCACTTTTTTATAGTGGCAAACTCATTTATCTCATCTTCGTCTCGGTCATTATCGCGGCGGCATTGGTCGGTACAGTCTCAGTCATCGCCATGTCGGTTGGAAAAGTTCGCAACAGCGTTCTCGCCTTTTTATTAGGCGCAATTATCGGGCTTACGGCTTATGGCGCATATCGGGTCATAGAATATTTGGATTTTATCCAAGAGACTAAAAACGAAGTGCGGAAAGAAGACCCAACCGCAAAAGATGCGGATATTGAGGTATTCATCAATTACCAACTAAGAGTCGAGACAGGTGACGATGGATTCATCGGCTTCACCAAATATATGGCACAAGAAGGGTTTAGTGTCACCCGTGCTACCAGCAGTAGTTCAACTGGGATTGATATTAAAGATGGTCTCGCATGGGGATATTGGGGCTTAGAAGTGTTGATTATGGCATTTGGGGGTGGTTTGGGTGCAATTAGCAAATCAAAACAACCTTATTGCACACAAGAGGGTCGCTGGCTCAAATATCAACCGCAAGCCCAAGTACCACGCGAGTATGCCGATGCGTTTATGACGGCATTCAAAAATGGCGATTTGCGCGGGGCGGCACAATATTTGCAACCCATTGACCGCAATGCCCCACTTCCAAAATTGTATATCGAATTGGGACGTTGCAATGACCAAGTACCCGATGGTGTGGTCAAAATTACGGCACTCCGCCCACAGGTCAAGAATAAAAGCAATGACCAAGTATTGTTTGATGGTGAAGTCAGCAATGTAAACTTGCTGTTTAACCGCTAAAATAAATAGATTCACCCATGAGGTGTCACATTGTCTTGTGGGTGAAGATTTTATATATCATCAGCAAATTTTTGACACTCAGAAAGAATTGTTTCGATGACCGAATCTAAAGAACCTATTGTAATGACAATTGCTGTACTCGGTGGAACAGGTAAGGAAGGCTCTGGTTTGGCGGTGCGTTGGGCGTTGAATGGCTACCGTGTCATCATCGGCTCACGCGAGGCAGAAAAAGCGATAGTGCGGGCGAGCGAATTAAATACAGAACTAGGTGGGGAATATTTAATTGGCATGTCGAACACCGATGCCGCCAAACAAGCCCATGTCATCGTCCTCAGTGTGCCATATAACGCCCATAAATCCACATTAGAAGGTGTCAAAGAGTATTTGACGGGGAAAGTTTTGGTAGATGTCACTGTCCCACTCGCCCCGCCAAAAGTCACCAGTGTAAATCTCCCAGAGGGGAAATCGGCATGTCTGGAGGCGCAAGCCTTTTTAGGCGATTCGGTAAAAGTGGTGGCGGCGTTCCAAAATGTGAGCGCAGAAAAACTCAAAGACCCCAGCGCAGAGGTCAATTGTGATGTGTTATTGTGTAGCGATTATCCCGAAGCCAAAGCAGATGTGATGGCGCTGGTCAAAGCCACAGGAATGCGCGGAATTGATGCAGGCGGGTTGGTGAATTCAATTGCTGTAGAAGCCCTCACCCCAGTATTACTCTATATCAATCGCGCATACAAAGTTAAAGGGGCGGGCATCCGTATTACAAACCTCGAATGAACGCGCCTTCCCTTTCAATCCAAGCTATCGCGGGGATTCCACTCATCCAGCCCAATGATGATTTAGCCCAAATCATTATTGATGCGTGCCTCGCTATGAATGAAACCCTACAAAACGGAGATGTGCTGGTCATTTCCTCTAAAATTATTTCTAAATCCGAAAATCGGTTTGTAGATTTGCGCCAAGTATCCCCCTCAGATGAGGCAGTTCAATTGGCAGAAGAAACACGCAAAGACCCGCGTGTCGTCCATTTGGTATTATCCGAAAGCCATGCTATCTCACGTAAAGGGTCTGGGGTATTGGTCACACATCACCGACTCGGATTCACATCCGCCAATGCAGGCATAGACCAATCGAATGTCGGCGATGAGAATAAGGTGTTGTTATTACCCCTCAACCCCGATGAATCGGCTCAAAAATTACGGCATCGGCTCAAAGAATTGACCAACATCACCATTGGAATTGTCATCAGTGACACACATGGTCGCCCCTTCCGCATGGGCAACGTTGGGGTATGTATTGGCATTGCGGGGTTGCCCGCCCTGCTCGATTTGCGCGGGACACACGATTTATTTGGGCGCGAATTGAGAATCACAGTGCAAGGTTATGCAGACCTCATCGCCTCTGCCGCGCACTTGGTCTGTGGTGAGGGTGGAGAAGGATTGCCCGTTATTCGGATTCGTGGGTTAGAATTTGAATCCACAGAATCATCTCATGCCAGCGATTTATATCGTCCGCCACATTTGGATTTATACCGATGAGCAATTTCTTGGCACAGATAAAATCACGTCGTTCTATCCGCCGCTATCAGCCAGCCCTTATTTCATCAGAGCAAATCGAGCTGTTATTAGAGGCAGGGCGATGGTCGCCATCGGCACATAATCGGCAACCATGGCGGTGGGCAGTGATTCAATCTGATGCGACAAAAATCACATTAGCACAAGCGATGGGGGCAAAATTACGCGCCGACTTGACGGCAGATAATGCCCCCATCGCAGTGATAGAAGCCGATGTTGCGCGGTCTTATGAGCGCATTACCAAAGCGCCACTGCTACTGTTATTATGCCTCACAATGGCAGATATGGATAAATACCCAGACCCAAAACGCGCCCAAAATGAATATATCATGGCGGTGCAAAGTTGTGCGATGTCTGGGCAAAATGTGTTATTGATGGCGCATAATATGGGGCTTGGGGCATGTTGGATGTGTGCCCCGTTATTCTGTCCCAATATCGTACAGGCAACATTAAACTTGCCCGCCGATTGGCAACCACAAGCCCTCATTTCAGTTGGGATTCCTGCCGAAGAAAAAACAAAACCGCGCAATTCTATTGAAGATTTAACACTTTACCGATAAGACAAGTACCCCGTTTTCTGCTACAATGCGTGTATAACATAATAGCGATAAAACGCGGGGAATACGATATGGGCAAAATATATTTTACCTCTATCCATCATAGAGATAACCAGCCTACCCCTGCATACACAAGAGGCATGAAATTGAATAATCACAAAAAAATTGTCTTATTGGTGGGTGGTGTTGGGGGTGCAAAATTAGCTTACGGGTTATATCATGCCATGCCACCAGAAGATTTGACCATCATCGTCAACACAGGCGATGATTTTTGGCATCATGGTTTACGCATTTGCCCAGATTTAGATACCGTCATGTATACCTTATCGGGATTAGTAGATAAAACCAACGGGTGGGGTGTGGCAGGTGACACAACGCAGGCACTTGATGCACTGCGCCGATATAATTCGGATGAATGGTTTCGGCTTGGTGATAAAGATATTGCCACACACCTGCTTCGTACCCAATGGTGGTATGAAGGAACACCCCTCACCGAAATTACGCGCAGATTAGCGAGTTCTTTGGGCATTACCTGCCAATTATTACCCATGTCCAATAGTGAAGTGCCGACTATTGTACACACTAAAGAATATGGCACGCTTGGTTTTCAGGAATATTTTGTCAAATATCGCTGGCAACCTATCGTCACCTCATTAGAATATGTTGGCGCAGATGCGACCAACCCACCCCCAGCCATCATCAACGCGATTGAATCTGCCGATGCGATTTTTATCGCCCCCTCTAATCCTTGGTTATCTGTCCGTCCCATTTTAAGTTTGCATGGGATGACCGATTTGCTCACCTCGCGGCATATTCCGCGCATTGTTGTCACACCCCTCATTCAAGGGAACGCCGTCAAAGGACCAACAGCCAAACTTATGAGCGAATTAGGGCTATCTACCACCCCAACCAGCATCATGCAATATTATGGCACAGTCATTAACGGCTTTTTGGGCGATGTTCGAGATGAAACCACGACATCTGCACCAGAATCGGTTCAATTACGCTTCACCGATACCCTGATGGATAGTGACGAAAAACGAATACATCTCGCAAAATATTTATTAAATTGGCTCAATGATTGGAAATCCTCATGAGTGTTTGGGCAATTATCCCAATAAAACCTTTACGACTTGCAAAAAGCAGATTATCTGCCATCGTCACACCAGAAGGTCGAGAAAAATTAGCAGAAGTGATGTTACGCCATACGCTCAAAGTGGTGCAAAATGTCCCAGAAGTGACAGGCACTTTAGTCGTCAGTAGAGATAATCATGCGCTCACTATCGCCCGTGAATATGGCGCAAAGACCATTCAAGAAACGGGCAATCCCGCCCTCAACGAAGCCTTAGAACGAGCAACCTCTATTGTTGCCAGTTGGCGGAGCGATGCTATCCTCATTTTACCCGCCGATTTGCCACTCCTCTCGCCAGAAGATGTGAGGGAAATCATTCACATGGGGCAAATAGACCGTCCGTGTGTTGTACTTTCGACAGACCGCAATCGGGACGGCACAAATGCGTTTTATATTCAACCACCCGGGCTCATTCGTTATGCGTATGGTGAAGGCAGTTTTCATGCACATGCTGTTTTGGCACGCGATTCGGGCGCAGAAGTGCTGATGTATGAATCGGAACGCATGGTGCAAGATATAGATTTACCAGAGGACATCGAAAATTATATCCGTATTATCCAACGCTTAGATAGCAACAGCATCGCCAATTTGCCACTAGAAGAATTGCAATTACTGAACAGGAAATTGGATACCTAGCATGTTAGGACGCATGGCACTTTATCTACAAGATGTTTTACCCCTCAAAGAAGCTATTTCTGTGGTGCAATATGCCGAAATGCGCGGATTTGAGGCGGTATGGCAATCTGAAAGTGGTCTGGCACGCGATGCAATTGTGCCAATGGCGGCGTATGCCACCAGCACATCAAAAATTCGCATCGGGTCGGGTGTGATTAACAATTGGTCACGCAACCCCGCCACCATTGCCTCAACATTTCTCACACTCGATGACCTCGCGCCGAGTCGGATGATGTGCGGAATCGGCATTTGGTATGACCCACTTGCCTCACAAATGGGAATCCGCAGAGAGCGCCCTCTCTTGGCGCTCCGTGAGACCATTCATGTCATTCGTGGGTTACTGGCGATGAAAAAAGTGACATTTCATGGTGAATTTGTCCACATGACTGATGTCGAATTAAATGTGATACACGGGCGCAAAGAATCACGTTATGTCCCGATTTATATCGGCGCAACGGGTCCAAATTTGTTGGCACTGGCGGGCGAAATTGCCGATGGGGTGTTGCTCAATTTTATGGTATCCCCACAATATAACACTTTTGCATTAGACCAATTAGCGCGGGGCGCTAAACAAATTGGGCGGTCTGTTCATAGCATAGACCGCCCACAATTGATTGCTTGTTCGGTAGATAATGACCGCAAAAAAGCATTGGATGTGGCACGGATGTGGGTCACGCGCTACTTGGCATTACACCCTTCACTCATGCGTGCCAGTGGTATTTCGCAAGAATTAATTGATATGGTCGCGCAAGTTGTGCGCTATCCCCTCACCGATGCAAATCTCATTGAAGCAGGGAGACTCGTGCCTGATGATATTGTCCAATTTGTAACCGCATCTGGCACACCAGAAGAATGTCGGGCAAAAATTCGCCAATATTTTGAATCTGGCGCAACGTGTGCGGTGCTATGCCCGTTGGGTAATGATGTCCGTTTAATGATAGACACCTTTGCTGATGAGTTTTGATGATAAACGAAAATAATGCCGTCATCCAAGCACTTGCCGATGCACAAAAAAATGGTGATGCAGTGGCACTCGCCACAGTCATCTACACACAAGGGTCTATGCCACGCCATGCGGGGGCAAAAATGCTCATTTTTGCAGATGGCAAAACAATTGGCACAATCGGCGGAGGCGGAATGGAATCGAAAGTCATTGAAGCAGGCATAACCGCCATCAAGACAAATTCACCCAAACTCGAAACATATACGCTCAACAATTTAGATAATGGCGACCCCGGAATTTGTGGTGGAACAGCTCAAATTTTTATTGAAC
>CALDGT010000784.1 GCA_937942935.1 uncultured Chloroflexota bacterium
TACACGCCATGTCCCATCTTCATGTTTGTGGGCTTGAACCGCATTTGCACCGACATCGCTCCCGCCTTGCACTTCGGTGAGGAATTGCGCCCCGTGTTGCATCGTATCGTAATTCGGGTCGAGGAGGGTGGGTAAAAATTTGTCTTGAATATCATCACTGCCTGCTGTTTGTAGGGCGCGGATGAGACCACTGGTGCAAGCTAACCCGCATGAATGACCATCTGCGGTGTGATTGAGCAGATAAAACAGCGCCATCTGATGCACGGTGTTGCCTGCGCGGGCTTGCATTGCCATAATGCCACTTTTCCAAATCAGCCGTCCCACAAGGTCATGATTGGGGTGAAATTCGATTTCCTCAACACGTTCCCCGATGCCATTATACCGATATAAACGTGGATGATTGCCGATTCGGTCTTCAATTTTGACCGCAGGGTCTATGATAGTCGCACATTCCCCGCCAAACCGTGATAATCCATATTCTAATTGGTTATATTCTGATTCACCTAAATGATGTCGCAAAACAGATTGTAAATTTTTATCTGCCACAAAAAAATTAGTCGGCTTGCCATTTTCCCATGTGGATAAACTGATGCGTCCCTTTTGGGCATTATTGGGGGTCATAAAATTTTTTCTCCTTGCCATTGATTGCTTCTATGATAATCGTGTGAGATGAGAATGGCAAATTGGCATTATCGCATTATACGAAAACCGCCATATATGTTACGACACTCAGGCATTTCATAATGGCGATATATTGCCCTAAAGTTGACGACATACTTATAATGACGCGACCCTCCGCGTGATACCCGATGCTCCGTAGCTGTTAAATCATTATCACCTGTGGTATAGGTATTTAAACACCATTCCCAAACATTACCAACCATGTCAACAATACCAAATGGACTATCGCCTTTGCCCTCGTACTGATTTACGCGGGTAGTCATATCTGTCGTTTTTTTATTTTTATTGATGCAAAGCCGATTCCATTTATCTCCCCAAGGATATTGACGCGCATCATCTCCTTGTGCCGCCCGTTGCCACTGCTGTTCACTAGGGAGTAAGATTTTTTCGCCTGTTATATCTGATAGCCAGTTACAAAATGCAATCGCTTCATACCAAGATACACCCACCACAGGGTAATCAGAACCATTCCATTGAACATCATTCCAATAAAGTGGTTGTGTCCAGTTTTCTACATTCCGTTGCAAAATCCCGTTGGGTGTCCACCATACATCATTAGAATAGCCACCAGCATCAATAAATAGGCGAAACTGAGAATTTGTAATCGGATACTTCGCCATTTCAAAAGCAGATATGGCAAATGTGACCCCTTTTCCTTTTGGGATATAGTTATCGCGCCAGTGATTTTCTGTAATAAGG
>CALDGT010000785.1 GCA_937942935.1 uncultured Chloroflexota bacterium
GTAAGGGACAAATAAAGTGACATTTAACACTTATCCATCGGTATCAATATCATAATAGATAAGCTATATATGTATATGTGTAGTAAACAATGTAGGGACTTGCCATGGCAAGTCCCTACATTACGCATCAAATTACACACTTATCCGCTATTCCGCAGGTAACACCGTGAATGTACTCCCTGCCCCGCGACCATACACATCGGGGAAGAAGAATTCATACCCAATCGGCGGAATCACGTTATACACACCTTCTAAGCCCGGACGAATCGTATACACAAATTCATAAGTCCCCGCAGGCAAATAGGTAGCACTCAACACCGCTTTTTCATCGTAAAATTCGATACTGCTAAAATACCACCAACCCCAACCGCGACTAAGCGGATTGCCCAAGTTCAAATTCGGGCGGGTGCCTGTTTGTTGGCTGGTGAGCAAATTCGGATTCACCGCCTCTGCACCTGCTGGGAATGGGTCTTCGATGGTGACATAATGCAGGCTGTTGGGGATGATAACCGTCAAGCGCACTCGCACCAATTCACCGATTCGTGCTTCTGTGATGGGAGTATTCGTTTCATCATCTGCCAATGTATAACGGCGGTTAATGATAATCCCTCTGTCGAGTGGTTCAACTTCACTCACAGGCAAATTCACGCGCAAATAAGCGGTATAATACAAATTGCCTGTGCCTGCGGTGCGGTCAAAGACGATATTATTCGCCTCACCACGCAACATATCTGCCACATGGACATAAACCGTATTTTCGGTGGTGACATTTTCTGCCGTCACCGATTCGTTGATGAGTTCTTCACCGTTGAATGTGACGGTATAATCATAATCACCCTTCAATTCTTCTGAGACAATCATCCAATCGGTGAGCGCCATCAGCGACCATGCCGTCTCTTGGGTGGTAGACCACGCATCGGCTTGGCGCATGACCATCAGATAACGCACCACACTAGGGATGAGTTCATTATCGGGGCGCAATTGGACGAGCATCCCCAAAACCATCGCGGTTGTGCGAGTATCGGTGTTCCAGTTACGATAATCACGCCCTGCTTCTTCCCAATGTGCGCCATTCGCGCTCAAAATTGCCACATTCATAACATCAGAAATGAGCGTACTCACCCGTTCTTCGTCTGCACCACCCAAATTCATCGCACGCGCAAGGAGCGATTTGGCATAAATGCTCATCCGTTCACGCGAATCGAATAAGGTAGACATCGAGGCAATATTTGGAGACCCACTATATGCCAACGCATACAACAAGAAGGCTTGGCGGTTCAGTCGCCATGTGGCAACATTTAGGCTTGGCGTAATCAGATTTTCGGTCAAATACCGTTGCGCCCGACTTATCACACTATCAGACACAGGGAATCCGAAATCTTTGGCAGTTTGCAACCCAATAATTACCCATGCGGTGAGTGTTGGCTCACTATAATCGCTATAGTACCACCCCCAACCACCGTCTACATGCTGTTGAGCATACAAGGTTTGGATTGCCGAATCAGTACGACGGTCTAATGCCGCACGCAACTTAATATCATCTAAGCCGAGTGATTGCATGGCACGATACACCATGATATTCGGCAAGAATGACGACACAACTGCTTCGGCACCATATTGAGTATATAGTTCAAGATAATCTAGGCTTTCGATGGCGGCAGATGCCAATGAATGGTCAGTTTGGAGGGTCAATTGACCTTCGTAAATTGCCCATTCTTCTGGCAAAACAATTGCTTCGGTGATGGTTTCTTCACCGCGC
>CALDGT010000786.1 GCA_937942935.1 uncultured Chloroflexota bacterium
AATCCCCCTGTTGGGACAGAAGTGGTCATCGATTCTCATGCGGTGAGTGATGCCAAATTGGTTTTTAAGGCCATGTATGATGGCAAAGAAGTGGCGATAGGATAATCTTTGTGGATGATAAAACACACCCAAACCGTCCATTTCCCAAACGTCCAGAAGATGGATATTCGGCATGGCAAGCTACAATGGGCTATATCAGCACCCATCATAGCCCCGATGCGTTGCTTCAGGTTGAGGTTTATCCATCTGAAGGGGGTGTTTTGTGGGGGGCATCTGTGGCTTGGGGTGCGAATCAAGAAAAAATTGCCAATAGCCAAGATTTGCCCAGTGCCTTGCGTGATTTATGGCTACAGGTAGAACGGAACTATACCATTTTTCATTCGCCAGTAGATGCTTTGCGTCGTCCACATGGGTATAAAGACCATGAGTGGTTTGATGAATTTACACTCGATATTTTGCATCGTTTAATTCATACCACGCAAAATGTTTTTGCCGATGATTGGCGTATTTTATGGGTGTATCAGCCCGCAGAGAAGCCAGAATTGCGGGTACAAATGCGAATGCTTGCTGTCAATATGACACGCCATGCAAGTGGGCGCGGGGCGAGCTTATTGGATGCGGGGCGCGATTTATTTCGGAATGCCGCGCTTGTTTATAAAGCCTATTTAGATTCTCGTGATGGATGAATAGAAGGAGATTTTTCGATGACATTCGATACATCAGTATTCAGAAAATATGATATTCGTGGCACAGTCGTGGGCAATCCCCCCCAAATAACCCCCGACTTGGCGCGTGCAGTTGGTAAGGCATTAGGGACATACCTCCCCAAAAATTTCGGGACAGACCGTGTATTTGTAGGATGTGATAATCGCCAAACATCTACACCCCTCAAACAAGCAATGATTGAAGGGTTACTCTCGACTGGGATGAATGTTACTGATATTGGTCAGGTATTAACCCCAACTACTTATTTTGCATGTGCTAGTTATGGCGAAAAGGGCGGTGGCGTGATGATTACAGGCAGTCATCTCGATACCCGCTACAATGGTATCAAGATGGCGTTTGGTACGCTCGCTTTGGCAGGCGAACAAATTCAAGATTTGCTCAAGATTATTCAAACCAATGCGTTTGCGGTAGGAGAAGGCAAACTCGAAACCGATTTGAATATGATTCACAAGCATATCGAAAAAATCGGTAGTATGGTCTCATTCAAAAAGCCATTAACAGTGGTTTTGGATGCGGGTAATGGCTTGTCTGGGACTTATATTCCTGCGTTGCTCGAAAAATTAGGTGCAAAAGTGTATGGGTTGTATTTGGAATCGGACGGGACATATCCCAATCACCTGCCTAATCCAGAAGACCCCGAAATGACGGTAGACCTCGAAAAGAAAGTGGTCGAAGTCGGCGCAGATTTGGGCTTGGCATTTGATGGTGATAGCGACCGTTGTGGATTTATTGATAATCACGGGCATCATATCGCCGCAGACCGTTTATTGGCGTTATTGGCGCGTGATTTGCTCAGTCGTCATCCGGGGTCTTATGTGGTCTTTGATGTCAAAGCATCCCAAGCATTGCCAGACGAAATCAAAAAATATGGTGGCAAGCCATTCATGTGGAAATCTGGTCATAGCCTGATGAAACAAAAAATGCGCGAATTGGGTTCACCATTAGGCGGTGAAGTGAGTGGGCATTTGTTTGTTGGCGAAAATTATTATGGGTTTGATGATGCACCACTGGTTGCACTCAAGACGCTCGAAATTATTTCGCAAAGCGATAAGACCATCGCCGAGATTTTTGATGAAATTCCCAAATTGGTCGCCACACCAGAAATCATCCTTGATGCACCTGATAATCTCAAATTTGCGATTATTGATGAAATCGCGCAAGAACTCGCTAAGACATACGAAGTGGTCACAGTAGATGGTGCGCGTGCGATTTTTGAGCATGGATGGGGCTTAGTCCGCGCGAGTAATACACAACCCGCCATCACCTTGCGTTTTGAAGCGTATGAACGCCCACAAATTGTCGAGTATATGAAAATATTTAAGGCATTGCTCGACAAACACCCAGAAATTAACCAAGATAAATTGATCGCACAAATTGCGAAATTTTCGGAGTAAGCATGACAGACTTTAAGATGATTTACTCATCCCAAGCCGATTTATATGACCAATTGGTCTCGCATGAAGATTACTTGGGAAATATTACCAATGCAATTGCCACCATTCGTCACTTACCCGCCAGTAAGGTGGTTGAATTTGGGGCGGGTACAGGGCGCTTAACCCGTTGGTTAGCATCTCAGGCAAAAGAAACCATCGCATTCGATTTGTATCCGCATATGCTCGAAATACTCACCAAGCGACTAGAACATCCGGCTTTTTATGCAGTAGCCGATAATCATGCGATGCCAATTCCGAGTGAGTTTGCCGACTTAACTATCGCAGGATGGTCATTTGGTCATGCGGTGGGGTGGTATCCCGATTCATGGGGTGAGCATATTCAACAAATGGTCTCTGAAATGCGCCGTATTGTACGCCCAAATGGGACAATGATTATTATTGAGACGCTTGGTACAGGTTACACCATGCCGACACCGCCACATGAAGGATTGGCAGATTATTATGCCCATCTCAAAGAATTAGGTTTTGTACGTCGCTGGGTGCGGAGTGATTATCGGTTTGATACAGTCGAGCAAGCCGAAAGCCTCATTCGTTTCTTCTTTGGTGATGAATTAGCAAACCATGTACGTGATAATCAGTTATTGATTGTCCCTGAATGCACAGGGATTTGGTGGAAGCATGTATAAACGTGCTTCATCTAATGCGATGAAGCAAAACGGGTATGGCAAATCAATTGCTATACCCCTTTTTTTATTAGTCGGAATTTTGCTCATTGGGGCATTTTTACGGTTATATCCTTTGTCAGAGATGACCGATATGATAGCCCCAGATGAGTCTGTTTATGGGTTAGATGCACTCTCATTGCTTCAAAATCCGCGATTAACCCCATTTTTCCCTGCCAATTATGGGCGTGAAGGTGGGTGGATGTATTGGGTGGCGGGCTGGTTTATGGTATTAGGGGTGTCATCCACGACCATGCGAATCGCCTCTGCCATGATAGGCATACTTACTATTGCCGCAGTATATCGCTTAGGGCGCGAGTTATTGAATCGCCAAGTTGGATTATGGGTGGCATTGGCATTAGCGATTTTATTTTGGCATGTCCACTTTAGCCATCTGGCATTTCGTGCCATCACCTTCCCGTTATTAGGGGCGTTGACATTCGCTTTTTTATGGCGCGGATTCAAAACGAATCGGCGCAAGTTCTGGATAGTAGGCGGGATATTTTTAGGATTAATGCTATATACCTATTTCGCGGCGCGGGTTTGGATAGGATATGCGGGTCTTACGCTAGTCGCATTTTATTTGTATGACCGAAAACTCTGGCGACACATCGCTTGGTGTGCTTTGATGGCAGGATTGGTCAGCACGCCGATGTTTTTATATTGGGTAGCGTATCCAGATTTAGCATTTCAGCGATTTTCTGGGGTTGCCATTTCTGGATTTGAGCAATTATTGCCCAATATTCTTGAATGGGTGCGGATGTGGACAATTGAAGGCGATTGGTTTGAGCATCATAACATCCCATTACGCCCTGTCTTAGATACCCCGCTATTGATATTAGCAATTGCAGGTGTGTTGGGACTGCTCATTTTTACTTGGCGCAAAGGCGCTTTTGTTTGGATTATCGGATTATTAGGTGCTTCTGCTGTGGGGATACTCACCACACATGCCAATAGCCTCATCCGCAATATCGGCACAGTGATTCCTCTTGCACTTATCATCGGATATGGGGCGTGGTCTGTTCAACAATTAGGGAATCGCTGGCGCGTTGGATGGATAATTCCAACGTTTTTATTTGCTTTTGCGGGATTCTTCAGCTTCAATGCCGTTTCTGATTGGTTGAACGTCCCTGCATTATATACCCGCATGGAACGCCATATTGGGCAGGGTATGGCATATTTAGACGAAAATACCCCTTCAGATGCTCGCTTATATTTTGCCCCATTCCCATCATCACACCCTGTTTTGCGATTTCACAGCCAAAATTTAGCCCCAAGAATAGTGGGAGGGCTTGATGCGACTGTTTGTCAAATTATCCCAGATGTACCCGAAGCATGGTATTTTAGCGCCATTCAATGGGATGCTGATTTTGAACGCCGACTCGCTTTATGGGGCGATGTTGAGCAGATTTATGCCGAAGCGAATATCCCACCTCGCTACGCGATTTATCACCTGAAGCCGAATATTAGTCCATTAGAATCGGCTGAAGCGGTTGTTTTTGGTGATAAAATTGAATTGCGATTGCTCTCGGTTATTCCACAAACCGTCCACAAGACCGATACAGTATCTATCACATTAGCGATGCGCCGTGTGGGTGAGATTTTTGACCCGCTCGAAACGTATACGTTATTTGTTCATGCTTATGATTCCCCATTGCCCGAAAATGTGGTGGTACAGACACAATTAGATGCGCCTCTATGTCATACTACACCGCCGTATGATTGGCGTGAAGATGAATGGGCAATTCAGTCTTTTTCCTTATCATTCCCGCCCGAATTGGCGATGGGGCAATATCAACTGGTGATGGGTGTCTATGTGCAACCAAGTTTTGCGCGTTTGCCTATCACTGCCACAACCGACAATTATTTATTGCAAATTATCACCCTAGAGGAGTGATTTTCATGCGAATTGGGATTTTAGGGGGTGGTCAATTGGCACAGATGATGACCCAATCTGCCATCTCGCTCGGATTAGAAACGGCTATTTTTGAACAAATTGCCGATACACCAGCCTCACGCCTCACACAATATGGTGTGGTGGGGCGTTGGACAGATATATCTGCTATCGAAACCTTTGGTGCGATGTGTGACTTGATTACACTGGAAAATGAATTTGTAGATGCGGCAGTATTACGTCAATTTGAAGCGATGAATATCCCTGTGTACCCATCGTCACAAACATTAGAGCAGATTCAAGATAAACTCATCCAAAAAATGACGATGAATCAGGAGAATTTGCCTGTTCCGACATTCGCGCCCCTCGATACACCCGATACTGCACGCGATTTTGGCAAAAAATATGGGTATCCATTTTTGCTAAAGGCTAGACGGAATAGTTATGATGGTTATGGTAATGCGACTATTCATACGCCAGATGATATTCAACCACATTGGGAACGCTTATCACAAGGGGATAGGGCGCTGATGGGCGAGGCATTTGTGCCATTCACACATGAATTGGCTGTCATGGTTGTGCGTGGACGCAAAGGGGATGTTAAAGCCTATCCTGTTGTAGAGACGGTGCAAAAAAATCATGTATGTCATGTGGTACGTGCGCCAGCTAATTTGTCTAAAGACATTATGGCTAATGCGCGATATGTGGCGATAGAAGCCGTTAAAGCGATTAATGGGGTGGGGGTATTTGGGGTTGAATTATTTGTATTGGCAGATGGCACGATTTTATTCAACGAAATTGCGCCCCGCCCACATAATTCGGGACATTATACGATAGAGGGGTGTGTTATCTCGCAATTTGAAAATCATTTGCGGGCGGTGATGGGATTGCCACTTGGCTCGGTAGAACTCCGCGCTCCTGCGGTGGTGATGGTTAACCTGCTTGGCACAAAAGATGGCATAATGAATAGTGATAATCTCGCTAAAGCCTTGCATTATGACCGTGTTCATGTCCATTTGTATGGCAAGCGCCAACTCCGTAAAGGGCGTAAAATGGGGCATATCACTGTTTTGGGGGATACCGTAGCCGAAGTCGAAGAAACTGCTAAAAAAGCCGCATCTGAATTTGATATTTAGGAGAAAAACGGATGATTGGGATTATTATGGGCAGTGATAGTGATTTGCCCACACTGCAAGGCGCGATTGATGTCTGCCGTGAATTTGATGTGCCATTTGAAGTGCGCGTGGTATCGGCGCACCGCACCCCCGATGATATGGCGACTTATGGCAAAACTGCGCATGAACGTGGGATAAAAGTGATTATTGCAGGGGCTGGTGGGGCGGCACATTTACCCGGTATGATTGCCTCTCATAGCCCATTGCCTGTGATAGGTGTGCCGGTGCAGAGTAAATCGCTCAATGGACTCGATTCACTCCTCTCGATTGTGCAAATGCCTGCGGGTGTGCCTGTGGCGACTGTAGCTATTGGTGGCGGAAAAAATGCAGGGTTGTTGGCGATTCAGATTTTGGCGACATCTGATAAGGCATTGTTAGACAAATATGTGGTGTATAAGGCGCGGATTGCAGATGAATCTCGCGCCAAAAATGACACCTTATCGTTTTAAGCGCGAAACGAGGATACTATGGGTGGAATCGAAGCAAAACAAGATGAATCCTTGTAACACGATGCCCCACCCATTGCCCTTTTGATAATCATCTGTTGACCGTTTTGCCCACCGATACCCACCGAGCATATATAACCAATTCAATGGGGTGTTGATGAATAAAATACGGCGTAATTTGCGTGTTTCTGCACGCATAATTGTTTCATCATACGGATTTTCTAGGGCATCAATTCGCTTTGTTGTCCCCATTTTGCCGATAAGAGCAATGCCGATATTGATGACTGCCCAAGCAACGGCTTGTGTGCCGAATCCGCGCCAAAATGGATTTTTGAATTTCATTAACTGGCGACCTATCTCTAAATTCACCAAATTAATATTCATCAACCGACCTGTGAGGTCACGATTAAATTCCCAAATATCCGACATCATTCACCTCGCTTGAGCCAACGTGATTTGAAGGCGTAATAACCTTTGCGGAGTGGCGCAGGCAGGCGGTTTTCACTTTCTTTAGACATTACCAATGTCACTCCAAAAGTCAGTAATACATTAGTGATGAAAAAGAAGAAAAATTCTTCAAATGGCAAATTAGGGATGACATCTAACCCAATTGTTTTTTCTGGATTGATGCCCCATGTACCTTCGCCAATTGAAAGCGAGTCACTCACACCTAAATAGGCAGTAGATGCAAGAATTGTGGCGATGATGGCTTTGCGGTTGCGCCATAAAATATCACCGCCAAATGCAGACTGAAACATCACGGGGGGTAATGCCCATGCCATAATCAAGCTAAGATACGTATTTTTTGGTTTGCCCTCAAACATTTTGCGGAGTGATGCCAACCATAACACACCTAACGCGCCTGTAGCCATGATGCGTGGTTTAGGGTCACGGGAATAGGGTTCTTCAGTGGGGGGCATACGGCGCATGATGTATTGCAAAAAAGACCCTGTGAGGAGGGGTTGCAATACAAAAAAGGTGTATTCTTCAATTGGCACCCATGCTAATCGTAAACCTGTCACTAACTTGGGGTCATATCCCCAAACTTTGGTCGCCACCAAATAATTATCCCATACGGTGGTATAAGTAAGCGCCACCAACGAATGACTGATAAGGGCTTTTTCTGCATCCCAACTGGTGAGAGGTTCTGGCAGGGCTTTTTTCTTTTGATTATCGCGCCAAATGAGCCAACGCATGATGACAAGCGGAATGACGACAAACCGCGCTAAAAATCCAAAATAGGTCATAAAAATCCTCTATGCTGTGCGAGTATTGCGAATCCGCCACCAAATACGCGGAATTCTTGCGATTTTGTTAAATTTGCCAAGATGCGCCCTGCGGTCAAATACCTGATAATCATGGGCTTCAATATCGCTTAGAATGGCTTTATATAATTCTGCCGCCGCACCAATTGCCAATCGTCCATCTGGATTGAGCATGGCAATTCCGCGCCATGAATCTTGATAGAGTTTGCGGTTACGCTCAATTTGAAAACGCATGAAATCACGCCACTTTTCATCTATCGTGGGGGTGTTGAAATATGTTTCATCTAACCCAAAGGCAGATAATTCATCTTGGGGTAAATATAAGCGTCCTGCCCGCCAATCTTCGCCAACATCGCGCAAAATATTGGTGATTTGCAAGGCAACTCCCAATTTTACGGCATATGGGATGGCATCTTCATGATTATAACCGATGATGTGCATTGCCATTAATCCGACTGTTGAGGCGACACCATACGAATATTCTGCTAATTCTTCAAAAGTGGCATAACGGGTTTTTGTGAGGTCTTGTTTGACCCCATCTATCAATTGTGTTGCATATCCACTGGGGATATTGAACTTGGAACGCGCATCTGCCCATGCGAGCGCGACTAAATCATCGTGTGGCGGATTTGATAAAGAAATGCGTTCACGCCATGCTTCTAGGTCTGTTTCACGGCGGGTTGCATCGGCATTTTTATCTATAATATCATCTGTCACACGACAAAACGCATATAAAGCACGAACAGCTTGTCGTTTTTTCGCAG
>CALDGT010000787.1 GCA_937942935.1 uncultured Chloroflexota bacterium
CCTGCCATTTTGCCATCAGATGACCTCAGAACCTATCGCTTACACCGTGTGTTGCGCCTAGAAGATAGCCCATTCTTGCAAGACCATGTGGTGGGTGGAAATGCCGTTTTGCCGATGGTATCTGCAATGAGTTGGATGTCTAGCGCGGCAGAAGGCATTTATACAGGTTACAAATTTTATGCCTTTGAAGCATATAAAGTGCTAAAAGGGATTGTTTTTGATGAAAATATGCCATCGCGCTTTGTATTAGAATTGAAAGATGCTGAAAAATCGGCAGACCAAATTATCGTGGATGCCATGATTAGCAGTACCACATCAGGCGGAAAACCACGTTTTCATTATAGTACCCGCCTGATTTTACGCAAAAAATTACCCGATATGCCCACCTTCGCGCCCGATTTGAACC
The DNA here is from genome assembly GCA_937942935.1 of uncultured Chloroflexota bacterium. Lineage (GTDB taxonomy): Bacteria > Chloroflexota > Anaerolineae > Aggregatilineales > Phototrophicaceae. The sequence continues at coordinate 407 of CALDGT010000787.1, forward strand.
CGCGTGATAATATCGCTGGCTCAAAATATTATGACGATTACACCCTCTTTCATGGATTCGCATTTAAGGGTGTTGACCGTGTGTTGAATATTCAACGCGAGAGTATGATTGTCGAATGTACACTGCCAATTGTCCCCGCCAGTTATCAGGGACAATTCCCCGTCCAAGCCTTTAATTATTATAGTGTGGATATTGGCTTGCAAAGCATGGGGATTTATGTCAAGCACTTTTTTGGTGCAGGGAGTTTGCCCTTACGTGCAGGTGCAGGCGAACATTATGGCGATGTGCGCTGGGGTGAGAAGTTTTATGTGACACTAGATATTGTCAATTCGACAGATACCAAATTGGTCGCCGCCATCCGTTTGCATGATGCACAAGGACGGGTTTATATGACCGTGCGCGATGCCGAAGTCACCATCAGCAATACCTTAGACCCCTTATTCAGACAAAATCGCTTGCCTAAGCCATTGGCGTGAGAGGTACTATGGAGAAAATTGCGATTATTGGGATTGCATGTTTATTTCCCGGTGCCGATACCCCCCAAGCCTTTTGGGATGTGTTGCACAATCATCGGCGGAATATTCATACAGCCACTAGCAAACAAATGGGGGTAGACCCCAATCATTTTTATGACCCTGCCCATCTTGACCCCGATAAAACCTATTGCTTGCGTGGGGGATACATCGGCGAATATCACTTTGATGGGCGCGGATTTCGGTTATCCCCTGACCAATTGGCGGGGCTTGGCGACCCCTTCAAATGGGCGTTGCGTGTCTCTGCGGATGCCTTAGCCGATACCCGTTACGCGAATGATGCGCGGGTGCTTGCCCGCACAGGCGTGATTTTGGGCAATTTGTCATTTCCATCGCGTCATTCCAACGCCTTATTCACCGATTTGTATCGTGGGATACTGAGCAAAGCCATTTCGGATAAATTCAACACACCCGTGAGTTTATCCGCCACACCATCGGAAAAAGCCGATTTCGCCAACGGATTATCATCGGGCTATCCAAGCGCGGTGATTGCGGGCGCGTTAGGACTCGGTGCTGGACATTTGGCGCTGGATGCCGCGTGTGCCTCATCACTCTATGCGGTGGGGTTGGCGGGGTATTATTTGGCGACACATAAAGCCGATATGATGCTGGCGGGGGCGGTGAACGGGGCAGACCCGCTATTTGTGAATATGGGATTCGCGCATATCAATGGCTATCCTGATGGCGGAGGCGATAGCTTGCCGTTG
>CALDGT010000788.1 GCA_937942935.1 uncultured Chloroflexota bacterium
ACCTATTATGTCAATATGTGCTTCACAGGTCCCGCCCCTACCAATGAAACAGGCTGTGTGACCAATCCTGTGGTTGTAGAATTGCCCGGTAGCAATCCACCCACATTGACCACCACCCAAACCTGTTCTGTGACACCGGGGACAGCCCAATTTAGCGTGAGCAATGTTGGTCCAACCAACATGCCAAATTCGGTCACTGTGTTGTTCTATAACAATGGCGTGCAATTCAACTCTGCATCGCTCCAATTGAACAACGGCTCGACCCAAAACTTCAGCTTTAGCGGGATGACGGGTATCGTGCAAATGGTCATTGGCGCGTATGCGGTTAATGTCAATACCACTTGTAGCTATCCGCCATTGTTGAGCATCACCTCGGTTTGTAGCGGGACAAGCCCAAGCTACCCCGTGTTCACATTGAATAACGCCGATGAACCTGCTGGCGATAATCCAATGATTCTGAACCAAACCTATACCATCTACGATTCTGCGAATAATGTCATTCAAACTGGCAACCTGCCCACATTGCCCAATGGTCCATCGAGCTTTGTCATCGGCACACCATTGACCAGCACGAATAATCCATACGAAACCTACCGTGTCGAAAGCACTGGTCCGTATGGCGCATTATCGCAAACCCAAACACCATGCCATACCGCGCCCGTTTTGAGTGTGACACGCGACTGCGCCAACCCCACCCAATTCACCATCAACAGCACAGGCGCATTGGTCTTGCCACAAAGTTTCCAAGTGGTTAGCACAGCCATCACAGGGACAATCCCCGCAGGTGTTGGCGGCACACCCATGGTCGTGACATTGACTGGTTTGAATCCATATCTCAGCTATACCATACAAACCACCAATACCACACAAGGCTTCCTCACACTGAATAGTGTCTTGCCCGCCTGTACCCCACCGACACTCAATGTCGTGCGGACATGCGCCGACCCCACCCAAATCACGGTCAATAGCTCTGCGCCATTGCCTGTCGCACAAGGGTTTGAGGTTGTCGGGTATCCTGCGGTTAACGGCATCATCGGCGTGGGTGGCAGTTCTGTAACCCTGACCTTGACTGGTTTAGACCCATACGCAAATTACCAAGTCGCCAGCAACACCGCGCCAGATGGGTATATCGCGTATACCAGCACCACAACCAATTGCGCCCGCCCAGTTTTGACCGTCGCACAAGATTGTGCTAACCCCATGCAATTCATCATCAGCAATAGCGGTGGTGATATGCTCATGCCCTCCACTGTATCTTATAGCGGACCGGGTGGCTCTAGCGTTAGCCCAACAAGCATTCAATTGGTCAGTGGCGCAAACACAACCCTCACCGTCAGCCCATCTGCGCCAACCATTGACCCCTACGCGGCATATTCGGTGACTATCAACGACTTCAATACCAACGGCGTGCCAGTGGTGGATATGAGCGACTGTACCGCGCCACTCTTGAGCGTCACCAATAACGATTGTGCCACCTACCCACTCACCTTCACCGTGACCAACGGCGGCGGTGCGATGTTGGTCGGTCAATTATATGAAATTCGGAATAGCGCCAGCGCAGTCGTCCTCAGTGGCACATTGCTGGTCGGTGCAGGTGGCAACCAAGTCATCACCATGACAGGCATCAACCCATACGACACCTATACCATCTCTACAACGGGTTATGCAGGCACATTTGTCTTGGGTAGTGACCCCATCAACGCCTGTACCGCGCCTGTTCTGACCGCCGTGAGTGATTGTGCGTATCCCGCAACCTTCACCATCAGCAACACGGGTGGCGATATGATTCTGCCACAATCCTTCACCATCACCCACAAAGATGGGACAGATGTGACAGGCAGTACCGCGCCCGCCGTCAGCAATTTCGACTTAAATAATGGGCAACAACTCGTCTTGACCATGGACAGCGCACTTGACCCCTACGGGTTATATACCCTCACCAGCACAGGCTTTGCGGGTAGCGTGACCAATACACAAGATTGCGAATTGCCACGCTTGCAAGTGAGTAGCTCGTGTGTGTTCCCTGTCCAATTCTTGGTCAAAAATATCGGTGCAGATATGCCGATTGACCACAGCTACACCGTCACCAACACACTCGGCTTCGATTTCACCGTCGCGCCCGGCACCTTCCGCTTAGACGCCAATGAAGTATTCTTGGTGAATGTCCCTGTGACCGACTTGTCACAAACCATCACCTTCGCAACCAACACATTCGGCATCTTTAATATCACCCAAATCACCTGTATTTCGGGTGGTGGTGTGACCAAGAATCCGCCTGTGGTCGATTTGGATGGTCCAATCGCCCCAACCGCAAGCCCAATCAACACCGAAACCTTGCTCCTCAACCGCTTGTCGTTGGACTTGTTAGACTTGCCCGCATGGGCTGGCGTGCCAACCTGTGGTCATGGTTGCCCCATCTTCCGCTTGTATCATACCAACCAATCGGGCGACTGGGACATCTGGCGCTTAGATGGTGCCGATATGGAGACCGAAACCACAATCCATACCAACCTAACAGAACGCGATAGCGCCGATGCGTCGGTGGTGAATGCCGATGGTGTCCTCGATGTTGCGCCAAGCCTCTCGCCCAATAACGAATGGTTCGTCTTTGCCAGCGACCGCGATGGCAATTGGGAAATTTATGTCGCGCCAACCGATGGCGACCTGAATTTTGCCCAACGTGTCACCTATAACGAAACCGCCATTGATACCGACCCGACTTGGGGTCCCAATAACTTTATCGTCTACGAAAGTAGCCGTAACGGGAACTGGGATTTGGTCATGCTCGATGTCAAGACCGGTCAAGAATACGAAATTACCGATAGCCCATCGAATGAATTGAATCCTGCTTGGTCGCCAGATGGGTCTAAGATTGTGTATCAAAGCGATGTGAATAGCTCTGCGTTGGTCACAGATTGGCAAATCTTTGAACTCGACCTGACCACGATGACCGTCCGCCGCCTGACCAGCGAACAATTTGGCGCGGTAGACCCTGCCTATTCACCCGATGGCAACCGCATTGTGTATCGCACCCAAACCGCGAACACCAATAGCGTTATCAAAGTGATGAATGGCGATTTGAGCAACAATGTCGCCGTGACAGGTGATATTGAAAATGCGACAACACCCGTATTCTCGCCAAGTGGTCGTTATATCGCCTATCAATCGAATGCCGATGGCGACCTCGATATCTATGTCCATGAATTTGCAACTGGGTTAACCCGTAAATTGACCGATAACACCATAGACGACTTTGCCCCAACTTGGTTGTGTGGCGATGACCGTCTCGTGTTCACCAGCGAAATTTATGGTCAACCCGATATCTTTGAAGTGGATGTCGAACCCATCACTGCGGGACCACTCTTGGTCGAAGAAGATGCCTTCCGCCTGACCTTTGAGGACTTTGACGATGTGTATCCGTTGATGAATCAACCAGAAGAAAACGCGAGTCGTGAAGACCAAAAAGTCATGGAAGACACCCAATATCAACGCGGTTTGTTCCGCATCAGCTTCATCATGACCCAACCAGAACTCTCTGATGACGAGGCACGCCGTGAAGATTGGGCAGAATTCGATGTTTGCCCCGCCTCTGGTGACTTCGCCATCGGTGGTGGTTGATAACATAATTTCTGTATGGACGCGACAAATCGTGTCCATACAGATAGGAAATCTATTATTTCGGTGGGACATACTATTATTTCGGTGGGACATACGGGCATAAATGCCCTAATCCCACCCTACAAATCCATTAGAATCGTAGGGTGGCACTAGCGACAGCGTATGTGCCACCAGTATGTGCCACCGCACACCAAACCATTCAAATCCATTAGAATCGTAGGGTGGCACTAGCGATAGCGTATGTGCCACCAGTATGTGCCACCGCACACCAAACCATTCAAAACGCAAAT
>CALDGT010000789.1 GCA_937942935.1 uncultured Chloroflexota bacterium
TCGTGACGAGAGTTTTTTGTTAACAGGAAAAGCCCTCCAAGATGCTGAAAGGTGGCTCTCAGAAGCCTTTTCAAAGCAAAAATCACCGTCGCCAACAGAATTACAGGTCGTTTATATCAAAGCAAGTCGTATAGTTGAAGATGAGCGTCAACAAGAATTACAAAATGCGCGTAACCCACTCCGCGCAATTACATCGCGTTTTACACGTTCTTATGGCAATCCATCACAAACAGAACTGACTAATCGGCTTAAAACGATGCGATTGATGGCAGTTTATCAACTCATGAAAGAAGATTTATAATCCTTGCTATCACGCATGATTCGCCTTTGAATAATTATGACGATTTGGTCTATCGCATGTTCACTAAAGCCACCTTCTGAAAGTATCATACGTAAACCTGAACCGCCATCTTTGATATAGACACGTTCTAAATCATCTAATAGTGCGGTAACTTCTGCCCGTATATTATCTCTTTTGCTGGTTTTATTCACTTGCTGTTTCAGCCATGTGAGTTCTTTATTCCAATTCGTTTGATTCGCTCGATTTTGGGTATGTAAAATAGCACGCGATACAAAATCAATAGCGGTCTGCACATCATCCGATAAAAGATAAAGAATCGCCAAATTAAATTCCGCTTCTGCCTGTTTTTCTTTATCATCAGCCATACGATAAATTTCAATGGCTTCTGTGAGTTCATCTTGAGATTGTGCTTTGCTGGCGCGTGCCAAATCTTGAGGTGAAATCTGTCTTTGATTAGGAGATGTTTCATATTTAGATTGGCGAATATCTTCTGATGTCGCGTTGATTGTGTATTGTCTAATTGCGGTAATGAGTCTTGGCAAACTCGCTTGATAATTATCTCTCATAATAAGCAAGTTTAGTTGTTGTAATTCAGATGGTATATTAGTTGGAACATCTGAAATGGCAATAGGGATAATAGGTTTACCTAATTCGAGCATCCGATTCACCTCAGTCATTACCTGTTTACTTATCAAAGCATTTTCTGTCATCACTAAAATCATACCAGTGGCATTTTTTAAGGCATTTATTATTTGCGGTTGATAATTAACACCCACATTCATGCTACTTCTATCATGCCATATACGAATTCCAGCATTTTCTAAATCCTCAACTAAGCGTTCTGCAAATTCCAGATCCTTGCGAGAATATGAAATAAACCAATAGCCATTATCTGCGGGTTGTGACACATCGGCTTCCTGAGATACAAGAATATCCGAATCGCGGGTCGTGAATAACACCACACTTTGCGGTGTGGCAAGTGCCGATAATGCTTGTGCGATTTCTGGGTCTTGGACATTATTTATTATCAATAGAATACGTGAATTAGCCGATTTTCTACCAATCTGAAACTTGAAAACACCAACAAAACTAGATATGAACATATTGCCATTCATATCTTCCAACCGGGTTATAAATTCACCTAGTATTTCCTCTAGCGCATCATAAAGCTCTCCTGTTAACACACTCTCAGAAATACTTCCATCAATCCAACAAATCCCCAAATCAAAATATTCACGTACATCAGGCAAATAACAAACCGATGTTGCAAGGGAAATTTGACTAAATCCCTTCATATTGGTATCAACAAGAATGTCGTTTTCAATATCATCAAGTTTTAACTGAGATATAGTAATAGGCTCTGTTGGGTTTGATAAAAGCATATTCTTGAGTTGTGTGACAGCCTCTTGAGGGACACTTTCTTCTGGCATCGGCGGGACATTTATCATCGGAGATAAAGGCAAACCTGTCGGCATGTCATCAATACCGGGTTCTTCTTCCTCTTCGACCCACTCCCCCATCGGCAGAATATCTTCCACACCCAAATAGGGCATGTTAATATCACGTAATGCGCCGATTGCACCTTCTAAATTGCTACGGGTCAGGGTGTGGGTGGGCATGATGCGGATGTCAATATAACCCGTCACATCTGTTGGCACATTTTCATCATCTTTGAGCATAATGCGCCATGGGATACCTGCCCCAATTGCCATGCCTAGTTGCACCATCGTCTTAGCATTCTCGACTCCATGATGGCGCTTGCCCAATTCCTGCGAATACAGCAATACAAATCGGCTTTTACGGATATGATACAACCAGTTGCACAGTTGCGTGTTATGGTCATCGGTCATTTCGAGCGGTTCAATCTGAAAGGTTTTAGCGACTTGCTTCATATCGCGCAGGATACTCGTTTGTTCATCTGCCCCCACCAATAAATAGCGTTTTTCCTCTTGTGGATACCCTTTACGACAACGGCAATCGGTCTTTTGGCAAATCACAC
>CALDGT010000790.1 GCA_937942935.1 uncultured Chloroflexota bacterium
GTCCCGATGGCATGTTTGGTATGGTGACAGTCCTTATCGTCCAAGACGAAGAAGCCGCATCCTAAATTCATCTGTTTTTAGCATAAAAAATGAGGGCAATTTGCCCTCATTTTTATTTCATGTGATTACTCACGGTTTTATAAATCGCCCAGACTGTATTCATCACCAATTCAGACGGATTTTGTGAGGCAAGAATATCAGCGTAGCGTAACACCCCGCCCGGTGTGCGCCAATGGGTTGTCCATGTCATTTTATCTGGCAAGTGATTTTCGATACCCGCAATTGTTGGGGACGCATAAAAATACAAATACGCATCGCCAACATCGGGCGTCCACGGCGAGAACCCAATATTAAGATGTGGGTCTTTGTGGTCATCCATCCCACGCGCAAACCACAAACACGATAAATCGAATCCATGCGCCCACCAGACCAACGGGGTCTGAAAACCCAAAAAGCGGGCTTTTACACTCGCAATCCAACCATACATCGTCATCATTGTGTCATATAAAGCGTGTGTCGCTTTGGATGAAAATTCAAATGGCGCATCATCTGTGATATATGTCGGTGTGACATCTGGTGGTGTGAGCGAAATGTCTAATTTACCAAATTCGCCATAAACCTGATGAAAAAGTGATTTTTGGCTATGACCATCTAGGGGAATATCAAAAATGGTATTCCCATTTTGGACATAATGAATACTTGGGTTGGCAAAATTGAGGCGTAATTCTCCGCCAAATGATAATGCGCCTGTGGTTAATGCCGATTCGCCTAATGTGGGTAATAAACTGTGGCGTAACCCGTTGGGGAGGGGGGCAACACCAAGCAGGCGAATCGTGAGCAAAATTTTGCTGGCTTGGTGCATAACTTGTCTGGCTTGGTGGTCTATCGGGTGCAAACTCATATTAGCATCTCCATCATTGCCGATATATATCATTATAGACGCAATCGCAAAATTTTCTTTACATCCTCATCATCCAAAATATAAAAACAGGTTACAATTTTCTCATCGCAGATTTAATTTTCGATGAGGACAATGATATGCGAATTGCCAAACTATTTTTATTTGTTATTGTGATGAATCTTTCGTTGATGGCGGTGGTTTATGTCACCGCACAACAAAACGAGGATGATAAAGCCTCTCCAATAGATATTCATCGGATTCCAGAAACACGCGGTATGCGTTTTGTTGTCGCTGATAAGTGGGAGAACACTGAACTCACCTTCAAAATACTCAATTGCCCTGCCACGCTCGATTGTGCTTCTGCACAAGACGCGATTCGTAAAGCCTTCACTGATTGGCAAGCGGTCTCTGGGCTATCTTTTTCGGAGACGGGTGGTAGCGCCGATATTGAATTGTCATTCACCCTCAATGACCCCGAATTTGGCACAGAAGGGGATGTCTTGGCATTTGCATACTTCCCTAGCGATGGTGGCGATGTTTTTTTTGATGATGCCGAACAATGGTCATTATTTGATGGCAGTGATTTAGATTTTTATGTGGTGGCACTGCATGAAATTGGTCATGCACTGGGTTTAGACCATAGCGATGACCCATCGGCTGTGATGTATGCCTATTCTGGAACCGCCGCGACCCTCCAACGCGATGATATTTTGGCAATTCAACGCTTATATGGTACACCAACCGATGAAGGCACTGGCGATACGACCAACCCACCTGTAGACCCAACCCCACTGCCTACTCCCGAAATTTTGCCACCCATTGAAGATGATAATGGTGTGGTGGTAGAGGATGGTGGTATTCAAGAAGATTTGGGATATGAAGAATGGGTTGTTTATGCCGAAGCAGGCGAAACACTCACCATCACGATGGAATCTGACCAACTCGATGCATACCTCATTTTGCTCTCCCCAGATTACTCGGCAGTTTTGGCAGAAGATGATGATAGTTTGGGTGATTATAATGCTGTGATTACTTACACATTCGCAGAAACAGGGGATTATGTCATCATTGCGACCACCTATGATGGATGGATTAGCGGTGATTATGAATTGAATGTCTATGTAGATGGCGGTGATTTTTCGGATGAAGATACCACCGAAGATGACCAAAATACCGATGACGAGAACACCGATGATGATATGACCGATTACACCGGTAGCTTTGTCTTTGGTGTGTATAATTCCACAGGCGATGATATTTGCGGGGTGTATATTTCATCATCTTCTGCCGAAGATTGGGGCGGAAATTTGGTGGATGTGTTGTCTGATGGCGGGAGCATCGCCATAGAACTCCCCGCCGATGATTATGATGTCTATGTCTACGATTGTTATGAGGGCGGTATGGAATGGGAAGAATATTTTATTCCACTCACATCTAATTTAACGTATGTCGTCACAATGGATGGTGGGTACGTTTCTAAATAGAACAAAATCTATAGGTTTGGTTAAGAAACCTACGATTATCTGCAAGAATGGGTAATATGTGCTACGCTAAACACATCTGCAAAATAATGCAGTGTGTTTAGCGTTTTTAATTTAGACCTTTGGAGGAAATAATGACCATCCAAAAACGTGTACCATTTTTACTCATCCTTTTGCTAGGGGTATTGGCATTTTCTGGTGTGGTGAGCGCACAAGGTGGCGGTGTGTTGCGTGTTGGGATGAATGCACCCATCAACTTAGACCCCGCAACAGGCTCAAATGACCCAGAAATCTTATTCAACCGTACCATGTATGATTATCTCATTGAGGTAGACTATATGGGTAGCCTTGTACCCAATTTGGCGACCACTTGGGAAATTAGCGAAGATGGTTTGACCTATCGGTTTCCATTGGTAGAAGGGGTTTTGTTTCATGATGGTTCATCCTTCACATCGGCAGATGTGGTTTATACATTTAACCGCCTAAAAGAATTGGGTTCTCCTGCAATTAGTTTGATGGGCGACTTTGAAGTGAGTGCCGATGGTGATTATGCGGTCGTGTTCACCCTGCCCGCCATCAATGCCGATTTTATTTTTGGTGTAGCAAACCGTCATGCGCTCATTTTGAGC
>CALDGT010000791.1 GCA_937942935.1 uncultured Chloroflexota bacterium
TTGTCATATCCATCATCGTCATCGCTAATGCCGCGCCGTTGACCACACATCCAATTTGACCATCTAATTTCACATAACTCACACCTGCTTGCATCGCCATACGCTCTGTTTCGGTCATAAAAAGAGTATCTTGCCATGCCAAAATTTCTGGCTGGCGATAGAGGGCATTGTCATCTACTTTCATTTTGGCATCTAATGCGACAAAGCCATGGTCATGTGTGTATGCAATAGGGTTAATTTCGACTAAGGTGGCATCGTATTGGATATAACACCGATATAATGCTTGTGCCAACACGTCGAACTTGCGCCATAAGTGTTTGGGGAAATTGAGCTCGTCGGCAATTTGTAATGATTGATAAGAATGCAATCCTATAAGCGGGTCTATATATTGTCGGGCAATGTGTTGGGGATGTTGCCTAGCAATTTCCTCAATATCGCCCCCCCATTTGACAGAAGCGACTAATACCGGTTTTCTGGCATTTCTGTCGTTCACAACGCTCACATAATAATGTGTGTGGCTATTGATGTTATCTTCTAGTAACACACTTGGGACAGGCAAGCCATCAACTGTTGCATTAAGCAAGTTCATCACTGCAAGTCTTGCCTGTTCAAAAGTATGAGCCGTCTTGATTGCATCATGCTTTGCTCGCCCACCTGCCAATACCTGACCTTTGACCATAACAGGATATTTGAGCCTATCAGAAAGCGAATCCAGTTGAGATAAATCTGTGACCAAATGGCTATTTGGGACAGAAATGCCTAATTTTTGAAATAATATTTTTGCTTGATATTCGTATAATTTCACAATTTTATCTTTTTGTATATTCATTAATCATCTATTTATTGTAGCGATTGTAAAGAATTTAGAAAATAGCCGATTAAATTATCGTCTGCTTGTGGCGTGGAATTAGTCAATAAGCTATACTTATGAGCATGTTGTTTATCAAATAAAATACGCTGATTGCGTAACCCAATCTGGGGGAAAAACAGATGGTTAAATTAACGAAAACTCATGGATTCAAAGCATTATTCTTTTTATGCTTGATTTTTATTCTGAATGGTTTCAGTGTGATGGCACAAGAGGATAATCTCCTCACAAACCCGGGCTTTGAAGACCCGTATGTTACCATCCCCGGTAATCCCGATATGTTGGTAGCCGAAGGATGGACACCTTGGCATAACCCACGTACAGAGGATATGGAATCATTCCGTAATGCACAACCAGAATATCGTGGAACTGCGCCTGATAGCACACGAATTCGTTCAGATGCTAATGCACAAGTCTTTTTTACCACTTGGCTTACACACGAAGGCGGGGTGTTTCAATCTGTTTCTGGATTAACACCAGATGTCGAATATTTATTTAGTGTATATGCTTATGTGTGGTCAAATGATTTTGATGATGAAGAATCTCGCCAAGTAAGCGCAAATCCGGGCGGGATTACCCTTCAGGTAGGGATTGACCCACTTGGCGGGACAGACCCCAATAGCGAAAATATTGTATGGTCGGTAGCAGTCGAGCAATATGATGCGTATCGGCAATATAGCATTAGTGCTCGCTCTGCCAGCGATGTTGTGACAGTTTGGGTGCGTTCACGGGTTGCATTTCCACAAGCTAATAACTTTATTTATTTGGATGATGCTTCGTTGACGGTTAGCCTTGACCAAGGCATCGTCACAGATACACCTGCAACCGAAGAACCTGCAATTGCAACCAATACACCTGCACCAACCAACACAGAAGAAACGGTTATAGACCCCACACCCAGCCCAGAGGGCGCAACGAATACGCCCGCACCAACCAACACCATTGCGCCGACTAACACCGACATTCCTACAAATACCCCTGCACCAACCAATACAGATATTCCTACAAACACTGCATTACCATCAAATACTCCGTTGCCAACAGAAACGGCTATCATCGGTGACCCAACGCCAACCCCAGAGGGTGTTACACCACAACCAGTTGTCCCGACTAACACCGCTGCACCAACCAACACCATTGCGCCAACCAATACATCCCCGCCACCTGTTGCAACCAACACGCCAGATGGGACAGTATTATCTACTAGCACACCGCGTCCAGTAGGAACACGCCCACCCATTGGCGGTGCATTTAGTGCAGAGTTCCCCAACACCTTACTTCATATTGTGCGTCGTGGTGATACAGTAGGGCGGTTAGCCGTGTTATATGGTAGTAGTATTGAATCTATCGCTACTGCAAACAGCCTCGATGAAAATTATCTCATTTATGTTGGGCAAGAGTTGGCAATTCCTGTGAGAATTCCGCCACCATCTACAACAACACCAACCCCAACATTTACGCCAACTGTCACGCCAACACCTACAGCAACGGTGGAAGTAGGTATTATACCTGTAGAACCACCGACAAATTCGACAACAAGCACCTATCAGGTACAACGTGGTGATACACTTGGGCGAATTGCGACACGGTTTAATACAACAGTAGAAGCATTTGCGCGACTGAATGGTATCACCAATCCCAACCGAATTTTTGTGGGTCAGATTTTAATTATTCCACCTACTGGTGGGGCAATTAGTCAACCGAATACGGTAATTGTTGTAGTCGTCACCGCTACACCACAACCACAACAACCCGTTCCTGCTCCTACTCGGACATATCAAGTCACTTATGGCGACACGCTCTATCGGATTGCGGCACAATTTAATGTGACCATTGCGGATTTGCTCCGCGTAAATCCGAATGTGAGCA
>CALDGT010000792.1 GCA_937942935.1 uncultured Chloroflexota bacterium
GCCCAAATAAATCTTGATACAAGCGTTGACCATAGCGCATAAGGTCTTGTTGGCGCTCCGATTTGACCAATTCAGACACAGCGCCTGTGGCGAGTGCCATGCCCATGCCACCGCCCTCGACCAAGCGCGAATTGTATAAATAATCGAAGGCGCTACGGTCTTCTTTGAGCCGATTGGTGAGTATGACCTGCTTGGTTCTGACATCCGATACCGAGATTAAAAATTCGCCCTTATCCCCCGGTTGGGAGATATTCACCGATATAAATGGCAAAGCATCCATGAGAAATTTTCCCCTTCACTAGCAGGTTATGGAGGCATGAACCCCTATCCCCCGTCCCCTTTCCCATGCAATGGAGAAAGGGGGAAAACCGCTTTTAGTGGGGGTGGGGTGAAAAATAGCCTTAACCCGAATTGGTGTAATTCTAACTTGCGCCAAAAGACTATTATGATTATAGTATAAAAATAGTTTTTTTGTGACGGATAATAACAACAATATGAGCGACTTAGCCAATAGATTCATCCAATTATTCCGCGATTTGCCCTTTCCCAGTGGCGATGAATTCACAGAAGAAGCCATTTCGTTTTTTCAGTATGGCAACGATATTCTGTTGTCGTATCGGGGGAATAGCGACACCCTCATCCAAGCGACCAATGCCTATTTAGCCACCAAAAATCATATTTATGTGCGGGCAGGGGCGGCGAATGTGCTGATGAGCGCGTCTTATATTAGCGGGGGCAAATACGATAAAAATGGCATTGCAGAAGCCTTGCGCCTCATCCAAAGTGCCAAATCATTCGCCTATGGGCAGTATGAATTGGATTATATCGAAGCCAATGTGTATAACGTGATGGGCAACACCCAAGCCCTGAAGCAATGTATTGAGAATATGAGCGAATATGATGAAGCCTCACGCGAGTCGAGTTTTGCCCGCCTTCAGATGCGCTATTATGACAATTTGGGCGACCTGAAAAAAGTGCGTCATTGGTTTGAAATTGGGTCAAAACGGGCAGAAGAAGAGACCGAAATTCGGCGCATTTCAATTTTATCGCACATGGCGGGCATCATCATGGACAGGGTAGAATTTACCGATGAAGCCATCGTCCTCTATCGCAAGGTGGTTCAACTCAATGCCAATGACCCGTGGGCATGGCATAACCTGAGTTTGTTATATTGGCGCAATAAAGACTATGATAAATCGGGCGAGTGTAATCGGCGGGCGTTGGATTTGATGAATTTTGGGGCGGCACAAAATATCACCGAAAACCTTGTCAAAATTTGGGAAAAGAATCGTCATAAAGACCCCCTCAATGAGTATCCGCGTTATTTATCTTCCTCAACCGCCCGTTCAGAGATAAAATCGCTCAATTCATTGTTGACGGGGAAGAAATAAATAATTTACAACCGCACCCCCGCACAGAACTGAATATGCTGGTAGGGTGGGTACTAGCGCCAACGGCGCGTATGTCCCACCGTGATGAAAAAACAACCCTATCCCCCCGACCCCCTTTCCCCATTGCATGGAGAAAGAGGGCGAAAAGATATTTTTTGCGATAAAATTAATATGTTGGTAGGGTGGGTACTAGCGCCAACGGCGCGTATGCCCCCCCCGCGATGAAAAAAATAACCCCTATCCCCCCGACCCCCTT
>CALDGT010000793.1 GCA_937942935.1 uncultured Chloroflexota bacterium
AGTGATTTATGACGCGGAACATTTTTTTGATGGGATGAAATTGGATTTTGAATACTCGCTCGATACGCTCAAGGCGGCTGTTGAAGGTGGCGCAGATTGGCTGGTGCTATGCGATACCAACGGCGGTTCGTTGCCTTGGGAAGTGGCGAAATATGTCCAAATTGTGTCGCAAGCCTTCCCGAATATCAAACTTGGTATTCATACTCATAATGATGGTGAACTGGCGGTGGCAAATTCGCTAGTGGCTGTTCAAGCAGGGGTTGAACAAGTGCAAGGCACGATTAATGGGTATGGTGAACGGTGCGGTAATGCGAATTTGTGTAGCATTGTGCCAGATTTGCAACTGAAAATGGGTTATTCTTGTGTCCCAGAAGCAAGTATGGGGCAACTTATGAGATTGTCGCGCACAGTGGCAGAAATTGCCAATCTTGCCCCAGATGACCATGCGGCATACGTGGGAAAGAGCGCATTCGCGCATAAGGGCGGGATTCATGTGGCGGCAATACGCAGAAATGTGGATAGCTATCAACATATCAAGCCAGAACTGGTCGGGAATGAAATGCGAATTCTAGTATCGGATTTATCTGGGCGTGGAAATTTGCTCAGTAAAGCTGAAGAATTTGGGATGAGTGTTTCTCAAGATGAAACGACTCGTGTTCTGGATGAAATTAAAACACTCGAAAATGAAGGATTTGTATTTGAAGGCGCAGAAGCCTCTATCGCAATTCGATTAAGACGCGCACAACCCGATTATATTCCTCTATTCACACTCATTGATTTCACTGTGTTAGTTGAAGACAGGCGCGATAGAGGGGCGTTATCTGAGGCGATGGTCAAATTAGATGTAAATGGAGATATTGTCCATACGGCGGCAGAGGGTAACGGTCCTGTGAACGCACTTGACTTGGCATTACGTAAGGCGCTTATTCCACTGCATCCGCAAATCGCTGATTTTCAGTTGGTTGATTATAAAGTACGTATTTTGGATAGTGATAAGGCAACTGCGGCGACTACACGGGTATTTATTGAGACACACTGCTGTGGTGAACGCTGGAATACGGTAGGTGCTGGAACGAATATCATTCATGCTAGTTGGTTAGCCTTAGTAGATAGCATCGAATATGGGATGACCTTTTTAGAGTCACAACGAGAAGAATCTCTTAAAGAGGCGTCTTCTATAGCGGTTTAATGGGGTGATTTTATTAGAAGGGGCAGACTGGTTTCTGCCCCTTAAGATGACAAAAGGATGAAAGATGGTCAAAGCGACATTAACAGTATTACCCGGTGATGGGGTTGGTGTAGAAGTGATGGCATCGGCACAACGGGTACTTAATACGATTGGAACGAAATTTGGGCATGAATTTACTTATCAAGAGGCACTCATTGGGGGGATTGCCATTGATAAGACAGGAACAGCATTGCCTGATGAGACAATCAAGTTAGCAGAACAGTCTGATGCGGTGTTATTAGGGGCGGTGGGTGGTCCAAAATGGGATAATCCAAGTGCAAAAGTGCGTCCAGAGCAAGGATTGCTCAAAATTCGCAAGCATTTTAACTTGTTTGCAAATTTGCGCCCAGTAAAAACGTATCCGACATTGGTGCATCGTGCGCCACTGCGAGCCGATTTGTTAGAAGGGGTGGATTTACTTTTTGTGCGTGAATTGACTGGCGGGTTATATTTTGGTCCGCGCAAAGAACAAGAAGAGAGTGATTCTGCATACGACACGATGTTATATAGTGTTGCTGAAGTTGAACGTGTGGCGCATGTGGCATTCCGTGCGGCGCAAGGACGACGGAAAAAAGTGACCTCTGTGGATAAAGCGAATGTGCTGGCGGCGATGCGTTTGTGGCGCAAGACTGTGGTCAAAGTG
>CALDGT010000794.1 GCA_937942935.1 uncultured Chloroflexota bacterium
CAATGATTAATAAGGTAGCAGATGTAGAAGAACATGCTTGGTCGCATTTATGCGATGCAATTTCATGAAAAAAGACAAATAGGGCGCAGTTATTATGCGCCCTAGTATGAACTAACTATTCAGTGCTTTGATGACATCGCTTACTTTGACCATACCACCCTTAGTAGTCACTAGTGCGCCCGCACCATAGATGGAGACATCTTCACCGAGTAGTGGTTGGGTGATGATTAGATTTTTCCAGTAAGCCTCATCTAGGCAATGCTTGTGGATGGCTTCGTGCATGGGTGTGAATAACATGTCGCCTAAATTGGCTACCCCACCACCAATGACGATGATTTGTGGGTTAAAAATGTGCAACAAGTTCACAATCCCTAGCCCGATGATAAAACCACTCCGTGCGATGATACTTTTTGCCAATTCATCACCCGCATGGGCGGCATCGCCCAAGATTTTGGCGTTGATTTTTGATAAATCGCCATTCACCATATCGCTCATGAGCGATTTTTCGCCTCCTTGAATCCGATTCACGGCTTGCATTGCCATATCAGGACCAGCGGCTTCCATTTCGAGCGATGATACTTTATCGCTAATGAGCATTATCATGTGACCTGCTTCTGCACCTAAGCCTTCATTTCCTAGTAGCAGGCGGTCATCAATAATCATCCCGCTACCAATGCCTGTGCTGATGGTCAAATAAATGCTATGCCGATAGCCTTTTGCCGCACCACGCACTGCTTCTGCTAATGCGGCGACATTGGCATCGTTTCCAGCATAAACAGGCACACCAAATTCTTCTTCTAAGATGGCTTTGAGTGGGACATGATACCACCCGTTTAAGTTTGGTGGGCTATAAATCACACCTGTTTCTGGATTGAGTGGACCGGGCGCAGAAATGCCAATGCCTTCAAGGGTGGATTTATCGGCTGGCATGACCTTGCGAATTTGGTCTTTAATCCGATTTAAGGTTGCCTCTGGACCTGTTTCTGCGAGTGTGAGTGTTTCTACCCGTTCTAAAATATCTAAATGTGGGGTTAACCGAGCCGCACGAATGCGCGTCCCGCCCAAATCTACACCTATAACTGTTTTGCTCATATTATGCCTCTTGATGGTTGCATGAAAATTAATTATCGCTAGAATAGCA
The DNA here is from genome assembly GCA_937942935.1 of uncultured Chloroflexota bacterium. Lineage (GTDB taxonomy): Bacteria > Chloroflexota > Anaerolineae > Aggregatilineales > Phototrophicaceae. The sequence continues at coordinate 1,142 of CALDGT010000794.1, forward strand.
CAAATCAAACAAATTTTTTATGATGACAGGACAATCTCTATTATGGCGCGTGAAACTCCGGTTCGCCAACAATATTTAAGTGTAAAACGCCAATACCCAGATGCTATTTTGTTGTTCCGTTTGGGCGATTTTTATGAGATGTTCGACAAAGATGCCGAAATCGCCGCCCGTGAATTAGACTTAACCCTCACTGCCCGCGCCTTTAGCAAAATGGGGGAGCGCGTGCCGATGGCAGGCGTTCCCTATCATGCTGTAGAGGGGTATATTTCACGACTCATCGAAAAAGGGTATCATGTCGCCATTTGCGAACAGATGACAGAACCCGATGGTCGTGGATTGGTTGAGCGCGAAGTTGTTCGTGTCATCACACCCGGTACCGTGATAGAGACCGAAATGCTGGCGGAAGATAAGCCGAATTATCTGATGGCAATTTTCCCAGTTGGCGACCCCGATAAAGGTCAGTGGAATTTGGCGGGGTTAGCCTATGCCGATATTTCTACGGGCGAATTTGCGACCACCCAACTTTTTGGAGATAATGCCGCTGTTGCGGTACTCGAAGAACTGGGGCGGTTGAATCCACGCGAAGTCCTCATCCCTGAAAGCTGGTCAAAACGGGTGACATTGCCAGAAGGAAATCATCTTACAATCCGTCAAGATTGGCAATTTGATTATACCACCACCTATGACCAACTGACAGCGCATTTTAAGACCCGCTCTTTAGATGGTTTTGGGCTAAAAGAAATGCCTCATGCCATTAGCGCGGCGGGGGCAGTTTTAAGTTATTTGCGCGAAACTCAGATGAATAATCTGGCACAACTGTCTAGTTTACGCGCTTATTCCACAAAACAATTCATGGTCTTAGACCAATTTACACGGCGTAATTTGGAACTCACCGAGACACTACGTGGACGCAAATCACAAGGCAGTTTGTTGGGTGTATTAGACCGCACTGTCACCGCAATGGGGGCGCGATTGCTTCATTCATGGGTGAATGAGCCTCTCCTTGATTTACGCCGATTGAATATGCGCCTCGATGCAGTCGAAGCCCTAATGAATGATGAGGTGTTGCGCCAAGAATTGACGCTGGCGCTCAAGCAGGTATCGGATATTGAACGCCTGACGAATCGG
>CALDGT010000795.1 GCA_937942935.1 uncultured Chloroflexota bacterium
GCTTTAGCAGGCTTCTCGCGCAAATAGCGAAAGGCTTTGAGCCTCTAGCAATGCCCAAAATAAGCGACTATATAGCAAAATTGCCAAAATAATTATCGGACAAGCCTTTTATCAGGCTCACAACGCGGGTAGCTCGGTGCTTTGAGCGTGGCAAGGCAGATGATTGATTAACCTTTTGCCAAATAACCCAAATCGCCCACCTCATAGCCAACCCAACCGAACAGGCGGAGCATGTGGTGGGTGATTTGATGTGCCAGACCTGCTTCTAATTGGTCAAATACATTGCCCCATGCCAATATCAATTCTAAAATCTCGTTCAGTCGCAACGCGCCCAACTCATCTAAATGGGTCTTGAGGCTGGCGGGGGTGGTGATGCTGGCAAATTTTACCCCCATATCCCACGCCATATACCGAGTTTGTGCCTGATACGTGCTGGCTTGTGTGATTAACGCATCGGCTTCTGCTGTTTGACCATGCCGAGAGAGTAATTTTGCCAAATCGAGGTGGGCGCTCATCTCCCAGATGGGTGTGCCGATGGCTACCGTCCCAGATATGGCATTGTCGCGCAACACCGTTTTGAGATATGCCACCACATCGGCGCTCATGGGGTGATGATGGTCTAGCAAAACCGCCACCATATCGAATGCGGTATAAAATCGGCTGGTCAAATCGGGGGTGGCGCGGATGGCGCTTAGGGCTTGTTCAATCATTTTGGGTGCATCAACATGACCGATTCGCACCAATCCACAGGCATAAAATGCCCATGCTGTCGCCATAAATGAGGGGCGCGGTAATTTTGGGATGATAGCGAGGGCGGTTTGAACTGCTCCTTGTGCATCGGCATGACCGATTTTCAATAAGCCAAGCGCATAGGCACAGCGCAACCAAAACAAATTCATCCGCCCATCGGCATGAGCTATCCACTCGGTGACAATTTCGGCTTGTTGATTGCTGGCTAAGGCTTCTGCGAGGATGGTTTGTGCCTGAATTTTTATCGGGATAACGGTCATCATCGCAACGGCGCGTTTTGCATCGTCTAACTGATGATTATTGACCCAATTTCGCACCACTTCTAACAAAATTTTATCGCGTTGGCGCTGATAATGCTTGGGGATATTGCTCAGTTGGGTGAGGATGATGTCTGTGGTGTTGGTTTGGGTGATGATGCCGACCAATTGCGCTAAGGTGACATCTTGTGGCTTTTTGATGCCTTTGGTTTGGTCAATCCGCGCCTGACGGATGACCTCATCGAATGTGCTTTTGGCACTCGCAGACCGTTCCTTTGCCAATTTGAGCGCCCGTCTGGAATTGGGTTTATCATACATCACCATCTCAACCGCTTCCTCAGATTCTGGTTTACCCCAATCTAACTTGGCATCGGCGATATGTTCCGATAGGCGAATCGCGTCTTGTTCCATGCCTGCTTCATGTAAAAGGTCTACGATTTGGGCTACTGGTCGGAGCGCCCCGCTAATGGGATGGGTTTGAACACACCTGAATACCAATTGGGTGAAGGTTTGTAGCGCATTCTGTTGCATTTGGGTTAAATCTGCCCATAACAGCGCATCCCATGTTTCTGGTTTTTCTGATTCTGCTAAGGGTTGAATGGTTGTGATGGTATGCCCCAATACATACCACACCACTTTAGCAGATAACCGTTTCAGGTACGCTTCGGCGCGGGGTAAATCGGCTTGTGCCAAGAAGATGGTCAAAATTTGTGCCAATAATTCAATCGGCACAGAGGTTTTGCTCTTAAAATTCATGTCCAGTGCTTCTTCTGCGGATTCTCCCCAATGAATCCCTGCGCTGATGGCTTCATCAAACAACGGGTCATCGGTCAATGCCAAGATACACGCATAACTGAGCATCGCTTCTAGGCTCACTTGGGCATCTACATTGCGATTGAATAAAATGACTTTGGAGAGATGGCTCGGATGGCGCTCATCGGGATTGGGGTATAAAAATGGGAGCGCCAAAAATGCCCGCTTCATGATTTCGCTGGTTCGATACCCTTCAGCGATGGTATCCATGCCAAAGAAAAAGTCATTCGCCGATGTTGTGACGGCGCGGAATTGGCTTAGGGGTTGATTACTCAGTAAATCGCACAGGCGGTTGAAGATGGGGTATACCATGTTCATCATATCACCCCGTCCATAATTCTCACCTAACACCATCAGCAACAACATGCGCTTGATGCGACTCGGTTGCTGGATGAATCCCCAAAACCACGCACGATAGCAGGTCATTTCGTAAATGCCTTCAACATCATCACGGCATAATTGCTCATAAATGCCTATCCATGGGGTGATAAAATCGTATTGGCGCAATTGGAACACGATGAATAGAATGGAAACGCGCCCCATCTCATTCAGCGTTTCATCAAAATCGCCAAAAATGCCCGATGTCCGCAAGCGACTATGGCGCATGGCATCCCAATAATCGGCGCATAGCGCATAAAAGGTTTGGATGTGGTGTTTATCAAATAGCGTGCTGGCAAATTGCAAGGCTAATAAGTCGCCACGCCGTTCATTTTCATCCTGATTCAAAAATGTGATGAATTGCGATGTCAGTTTTGCTTCTTCATCTGGCAACGCGACCAGCATCATGGCATATGTGGCGACCAATAAAATATGCCCTTTGCCAACCGTTGGGCGCAAACGGCGGGCTTGGGCGATGAAATCATCCCAAACATCCCGCGCCCGCGCATCTTGGCGGGTCAATAATTCCAAACATAGCGTCATGCTCATGGCGGTGGTGGCTTGTTTGGCGCGGTGCTGGCGGATGGCACTTTGTAGCGCGGGCAATTCGTCACGGTTGAGGGCGATTTTGGCGATGGTGAACCATTTATCATCATCGAGTTGGTCAGATAAAATCGCGCCCGATATGGCACGCCGATAATCCCCCACCGTTGCCCATTTTTCGATGAGTTGCCCCAATACCTTGCGTTTTTGTGCTGTATCGCCTAATGTGAGGATGCGCGAGAAGGTGGCTTGTAACCCCGATTCATCCGCCAACGCCAAAATATAATATTCTTCGACAGCACTAGGGATTTTAGAGGTTTTGGGCGCTTCTGCAAACACAAAATCATCGTCAGCAAAGACAAAATCAACAAAAAAAAAAAAAGAATCGTCAGAACCTTTTCTCATAGTATCCCCCCTTTATCGGTATCAATCTCATGTCTACAAGCACCCCCATCCCCAACCCTTCCCCCACTGCGTAGGGGAAGGGAGCAAGGAAAAGGCTGGATTTTTCCCCCTCTCCATGCAATGGGGAGGGGGCTAGGGGGTGGGGTAAATTTTGTAGCGCGTTGCTCATAGTATCCCCCTCAATCGGTATCAATCTCATGTCTACAAGCACCCCCATCCCCACTGCGTAGGGGAAGGGAGCAAGGAAAAGGCTGGATTTTTCCCCCTCTCCATGCAATGGGGAGAGGGCTAGGGGGTGGGGTAAATTCTGTAGCGCGTTGCTCATAGTATCCCCCCTTTATCTTTGAGCGCGACATCGAGTTTATTCAGCAAAAATTGGCGCAGGTCGTCATTTTTGGTCTGCTGAATAAAATCCATCACTTGGATAAATTTTTGATACGGCAAAAATTGGGCTAATAATGTGTCATCCGCCACAAATTCCAAGTCTTTACGATAAAATTGGCGTTCAGAAAACTCTGGTTGCTCATCTATCCACTTTTCCAACCGATACAACCCGTCCACATACCCCGTCCGAATATAACCCAGAATCGTCGGTTTGAACCACGATGGCGCTTCATTGAGGGTTTGCACAAAGTAGGCTTGGGACAAATCGGGGTAAGGGATGGCGATGGTCTCCGCTAATGCCACCAACAAACGGGGTGATAATTCGGCAGAGGTTTGGCGAATACGCTCATAGCATGTGGTGATTGTTTCGGATGTGAGCGCATTTTGAGTCACCAGATGACGGATGCCATGCGTCTCTAATGTGAGCCGAATATCTGGGTCGGTGACA
>CALDGT010000796.1 GCA_937942935.1 uncultured Chloroflexota bacterium
CAAATTCTGATTCAATTTGACATTCCCCACCCTATCGGCTTCTAGGGCATGAATTACCGCGACATCTATCGCAATCGGTGGAAAAGCGGTAAGCATTTCACCTGTATAGGGGTCTGAAACCTGTTTCACATCGGGGCGCAAACGGGGCAAATCAGTATTCACCCATGCAGTAGACGGCATAAATGGCACACCCGCCACTTGTGCTTTAATCCCCCATACCAGACTAGCTTCTGTTTCTTCGATAACCCGAATTTTCTCCGCTTGTACAAATTCTGTGAACATCGGCGCGAGTCCAAATTCGCTCAATCCAAAATAACACGTTCTCACCGCATCCACACAACCCGCACCCACCAACAAATCGCATTCTAATCCCATCGTAAAACTGATAAGGGTCAATTCACGCGGTTTTTTTGCCAATAATCGGCGCACAAATGCCATCGGACGGCGATAGAGGGTCATACCGCCCAGCGCCAAGACTGATTTATCTGTGATGAGATTTGTCGCTTCATCTAATGAGATGAGTGTGGTCATAAGCCAAGCTCTGCCCGTTGCTTTTTGGTCAGGCTTTTGATGATGAGGTCATACGAGTGGTCTATCATGTCAAAAATTTCGACATCAGGAATAATGCCATTTGATACAACCGTATTCCAATGCGTTTTGTTCATGTGGTAACCGGGTAAAACTGATTTGGGATACGTTTGACGCAAGATAACCGCCAGTGTTGGGTCACATTTCAGGTTAATGCGTGGTTCAGTTTCTCCCGCATCACCATCTACATCCATCAGTGCAAACATTTTATCCCCCACCCGAAAAACCAGTGTACTTTGGTCAAAGGGGTAGGTTTCAACCACATGCGGTTTGTTGGAACAATAATCCCAAAGTTCACGTCTTGTTATTGGCATAGTTAGCTCTCTTTGAGTTCTAAGAAAACAATGCTACTATGGATAATTATATAACAAAACAATGAGTTAGAACATTTGAGAGGCGGATAGTGACAATGCGAATAAATCGAGTGATGACCATTTTGCTCATTTTGGGGGCGTTTGGAATCGGCTATGTGATGGGAACACATAACCCCGTTCAAGTGGCTGTCGCCCAAGATGACACGACCACCGAATTATTTTCGACCCTATTTGAGGTATACGACATCTTAGAGGGTCAATATGTCAATGAAATAGACCCGCAAGCGATGGTCAATGGAGCGATTAAAGGGATGGTCGAGGTCTTAGATGACCCCTACACCAATTATGTAGACCCCGAATATTTTCCATTTGTGAGCCAAGAATTATCTGGTTCTATTGAAGGCATTGGGGTCATCATCAGCGAAAATGACAATGGCGAAATTGCCATTGTAGATGTGCTAGAAGGCACACCCGCAGAACGCGCAGGCTTGCAAGCAGGTGATATTTTCGTGGGGGTCAATGGCGAAGATGTGACCGACTTAACCTATTTGGAATTATCGTCGCGGGTGCGTGGGCGTGCTGGTACAACCGTAGATTTAGAAATGAGAAGAGGTGATACGACCGTCAGTTTTACTGTAGAACGCGCTCGTATCGAAATCCCCAATGTTGAATACGAAGTATTAGATGGCAACATTGGCTATCTCAAATTGGCACAATTCTCCTCCGATGCTCGCCAAAAACTCGACGAAGCCCTCACCGCGTTGGATGTCGAATCTTTGAATGGTCTTATCTTCGATTTGCGTGATAATCCGGGTGGCTATTTATCTGCCGCAGTCGAAATTTCGGGGTTATTCATGGAAGAAGGCGTGGTTTTAGTCGAAGAATTTGGAGATGGAACTCGCCAAACCTTTGAAATTCGCAATGGGCAAGGTGTTCAAATTTTGGATAATGGAGATGAACGCACTTATGTGAATAATGCGGGTCATATCGGCACAGATATTCCGATTGTCGTATTGGTCAATGGCAATAGCGCCAGCGCATCAGAATTGGTTAGTGGCGCATGGCAAGATAATGACACCGTGACTATCATCGGCGAGACAACTTTTGGCAAAGGCACAGTCCAATTGCAAAACCCATTGAGCAATGGTGGCGGTTTGCGATACACCATCGCCCGTTGGCTTACACCCAATGGTGAATGGATTACCGATATTGGTATTACCCCAGATATTGTCGTCAATTTGACCGAAACAATGTCGGATGCAGGACAAGATACGCAACTCAAAGCCGCACTCGAATTTTTGGCACAACAAATTGTGGAACGCTAAACAAGGATAAAATGAGCTATGAATAACAACTCTCCCCTTCTAACCCCTAGCATCCAACTCAGACTCGCCGTTATTGGCTTTGTCTTGTTTGTTGGTGGATTTTTGCTAGGCAATCAGCTTTTAATTTTACAAGCGCAAAGTCAACTGATTCCAGAAGAAGCCCAACGCGAATTATTGCCTATTTACGAGCAATATGAATACATCAAGACCAATTATGTGCATCAACCTGTAGACATCGATAAACTCATAGATGGCGCGTTAGAAGGAATGGTGAATATCTTACAAGACGAATATAGTGGTTATATGAGTCCAGAAGATTTTGCCTCTTTTAGTGGCAGTTTTAGCGGAGATATGGAAGGCATTGGCGCAATTATCCGTTCAGATGTTGAACTTGGCACAATCGAAATCGCGGATGTGTTGCCCAACGCCCCTGCCGAAAAAGCGGGTGTGCGTCCGGGTGATGTGTTTGTTGAGGTAGATGGTGTGCCTGTGCAAGGGATGAGCCAAACCGACTTGGTTACAAAAGTGCGTGGTCCCGCAGGCACAACTGTAACCATCGTCTTCCAACGGGGCGATAAATTGCTCACATTTGAAATTGTGCGCGAAAAATTTGAAATTCCAAGCGTATTTTCTGAGGTTATTGAAGATACTAACATCGGCTATATCGCATTTTATGATTTTAACCAAAAAACCCGTTCTCAAATTGACGATGCCCTCGAAAAACTCAATGTGAATGAATTAGATGGTCTCATCATTGATGTTCGCAATAATCCGGGTGGGTTATTGACTAGCGCCGTAGAAGTAGGGAGTGCGTTTGTTGAAAGTGGCACCATTTTGCACGAAGTTTTTGGTAACGGCGAAGAAATCACCTTCGAGAGTGACGGCTCGTATGCCAATATCACGGTGCCAATTGTTTTCTTGGTGAATGAACGGAGCGCCAGTGCCGCAGAATTGGTATCGGGGGCTGTTCAAGATAACGGTTTGGCGACCATCATCGGCGAGCCAACGTTTGGCAAAGGCACAGTCCAACAATTGCGTGACTTATCCAACGGTGGCGGAATCCGTTTGACCATTGCCCAATGGCTAACCCCCAATCGCAATTCCATCCAGAGCAATGGCATCACACCCGATATTGTCATCCGTGTAGATAACGACCAACAACTCGCAGAATTGGGCAAAGACCCCCAACTCGATGCCGCAATCGAATTTATCCAATCAGGGGAAGTAAATCCCGCCGATTTTGAAATTGAAGTCACACCCGAAGTCACCCCAGAAGTGACCGAAACCCCATAAATTTCCAAAATGTCGGGATACATCAAAATCCCGACATTTTTCGTTGCCCAAACGTGGGTTTTCAATAGGCATAGACCATGTTATGATTGTTCAATTGAATTTGAACATAAAAAATCATAGCCTATCGGCTATTTTTTGAGGAGATTATTAACTCATGGGTGTCGCATTTCAGATTGCTTCAATTATTTTGGCGGTTGTCCTCATCGTCCTCATTTTGCTCCAAGTCAAAGGTGGAGCATTGGGCAGTTTGATGGGGGATGCAGGTGGTGGTATCGCACGCACACGTCGCGGTCTCGAAAAGACATTGTTCAATATCACTGTGGGCGTTTCAGTTGCCTTTTTGGTGATTTGTATTTTGTCTGTTATCACCAATTCTGTTGCCGCGTAAGACATCATTTCAGGATTCGGGCTTTTTAGCTATTTTGTGGCGGATATGCGAGGCAAAGCCTCTCATCCGCCATTACACCCTAAAACTAGGCGTTGTGTAATGGCTGACTAGCACGGGAGTGCGTATGTCAGCCACAATTCAAACCATTTTTTATTTACAAGCATCTAGCAATCCTCATAGCCTATATATCCACCCCTTTAATCACCACACCAAAGGCAAACAATTATGAAAGAATACCGTTGGCAACTTCTCGCGTTGTTCCTTGCGATTATTCTCTTTGTCACCAGTTTTATCATCACTCGTTCAAATAACACCCC
>CALDGT010000797.1 GCA_937942935.1 uncultured Chloroflexota bacterium
GAAGTGGCGGTGCGACTGGTCGGAGATTAGGGGGTGCGTCAGTTGGCGACACGTTTACTGGATGAATTTATTGAAAAACGGCGCGTGTTGAATGATGCGTCTGAATTGCTGAATCGGGTGAATGGCAAGCACGCCCTCGAAACCCTTGATGTGACCCGTAGAGGCTTAGAAGATAATGTCCAAGCAAAAATCCTTGCCCCTGCTGTTCAAAGTTTGCGCGACCTCGAAAATGCGCTCAAAGATTGGGCAGATGGCGAATTTAAGTCGGCGGGTATGAAATTAGAGACCGCTATAAAATCTGTTCAAGCAGTGAGCAATGATGCTGACATTCGTTTGGACGATTATTTGGGATGGCTGAATGAACTCCAAGCCACCTGTGCTGAATTGCATACCCGTTTCCGTCAGATGCGCCAATTAGTAGAACGACGTCCCGATTTGCCCAATGAGCATATTCGTGAAGCGCATGAACGGGCGGTTATCCTGACGACAGAACGGCTCGGCGAAGGCTATGCGGCACAACTCAAGATTTGGTATGAGACCTACGAACAATTTTTGAGTGCCTATACAGATGTCACACAACGGCGCAGTGGCAAATTGGCGCGGTTTAACGAATTATTTAAAGCGATGTTCATAGACCGCCATCCTGCCTATGCTTTGTATCGGCATTGGTATGATGTCACCGATAATTCACCCGAATTCCCTGCACCGCCCACCACCGACCCAACCCCACGTCTGGATGAATCGAGCGTAGGGGATGTTCAAGAAGAATCTGCACCCATCCCACAAAAGACCAAAACCGCCGAAAATCCATTGGCACAATCGCGTTATAATGCCCCACGCAAAAAACCAATGCGATGGATTATTCCACTGGCGATTTTAGCTGTTGCGGTGGGGATTGCAGGCGCAATTTTGCTCATCGGTGGGAACAATAACAATGGGGGGACGGTAGATAACACCGCCGTAGCCGATGCAACATCCCCAGAGGCGACACAGGAATCTACACCCGATAGCGCCCCAACCTTGCCACTCATCGCGCCAATTGAATTTACAGCGACAGATGACGTATCGCCAACCAACACCTTGCCACCATTAACATTGGTCACGCCGACATTGGTCACACCAGATGTTGTCGCACGCATCACCGACACACCATCACCGACCCAACCGACCAATACACCAGAGCCTACGGCGACAGCCACGCCGACCAATACCGCTATCCCCACCGAAACCCCAACACCGACCCTTACCTTCACGCCAACAGTCACACCCACCGCCACATTGCCGCCGCAAGGGTTACAAGGATGGCAAAATTTGTTGGCATTGGCAGAAGCCCAACCGCCCAATACATGGGATACAGAAAAATTTGCCCTATCCGATACGCCCAATATTTGGCGCTTGGGTGTTGGTGAAATGATTTCTGATGGTGATTTTACCGTCACCTTCGACCCAGAATTGCTCAATGTCACCTATGGGAATGATGCTTCTGCGCGGATTCGGCGTGTCGAAGCGAGCCTGAACCTTATCACATACGACCCGCGTTTGGTGACAGAAGAAAATGTGTATTTTGGGGTGATGTTCCAAAGTATCAGTAACCCCGATTTGCGCGTTGGCTTGCATATTCAAGTTGTGAATTTGACCACACTGAATTTATGGTTACTCAACGGAGAAGAACGCACCTTTATTTTACAACGCTCGGTGAATAGCATTAATCCGCGTTTGCGCCTAGAACGCGATGAACGGACAGGCTATGTCACCGCCTTTTTAGATGATTTTCAAGTCGGTGAGCCGATGGTGTTTGTCGCGCCAGAGGCGGCAATATCCCCCATGTTGTATGTGCGCGATGGGGGTGTGTTGCTCAATTTATCCGCTTGGCGGTTGTGGTTGCAATGATTTCTTGACAGATGAATATGACCTCATCTAAACTGAAGATAGATTTACCAGTACAGGAGAAGTTTGCAATGTCGAATCGTATTCAGGGTGAAGTGAAGTGGTTTAGCGCCGAAAAAGGCTATGGATTTATCAAACGTGAAGGCGGAAAAGATGTATTTGTCCATTTTTCTGCCATCAGCACATCGGGCTACAAAGCCCTCGAACAAGGGGAGCGCGTAGAATTTGAAATTACACAAGGCGCACGAGGCGAACAAGCCGCCAATGTCACCCGTTTGAATAATCGCTAATTTTGGGGCGATATTGATTACCGTTAATGACCGAACAGGGGATGCAAAAATCCCCTGTTTGCTTTTATTTTCTATAACCCACAGGGGATTATTTTCATGACACTCGATTTACAAGCAGTATTAGTGGATGCAAAAGCATTGGCGCGGGAGGCAGGTGCGTTATTGATGACGCATTTCAACAAACCCCTCACCATCACCACCAAAAGCTCACCGTATGATGTGGTCACACAAGCCGATGCACAATCTGAAGCCCTCATTTTAGACCATCTTGCAAAAAAATATCCAGACCATCATCGCATTGCCGAAGAAAGTGGCGAATCTGGTGTGGCAGGTGATTATAACTGGGTGGTAGACCCACTCGATGGCACAGTCAATTTTGCGCATGGACTCCCGATTTTTTCCGTGAGCATTGCGTTGGCAGATGTGAATCTGAATCCGTTGGTGGGCGTGGTTTATAACCCCATCTCTGGCGAATTGTTCAGCGCGGTGCGTGGAGGCGGGGCATTTTTGAATGATGCGCCGATTCATGTGTCTCATGCCCAAACATTGGGCGAATCGTTGTTATGCAGTGGTTTTCCGTATGATAAAAGCACCGACCCCGATAATAACCTCGCACAATGGGGCAAGTTTCTCATCGAAGCGCGGGGCTTGCGCCGATTGGGGTCTGCCGCGCTGGACTTATGCTATGTTGGGGTGGGTCGGTTTGATGGCTACTGGGAAGCCTAACTCAAGTTATGGGATTTTATGGCAGGCTTGTTGGTTGTGGAAGAAGCGGGTGGTCGTGTCACCGATTATCGCGGTGGGACAGGCTTGTCGATGATACGCGGGTCGCGTTTGGTCGCCAGTAACGGGCATATCCACCAGCAAATGATTGATGTTTTAGCTTGGTAGACAGACAGGTCAGTACCTTACAAAATGTAAGGTACTGACCTGTCTGTCTCTTTTTAACTAATCGGTTAATTTTTTCTTTTTGGATGGTTTTGGTAATAACGGTTTTTCAGTTACAAGGTCATATCCAAGTGATTTACTCACCTGTTGAGCCTGTTTTCCTATCATTTTCGCTACACTCCATACAATTTCCATTGCGATAGGCATTGTGATGGTCTCTAAATCATTTAGCTTCTCAGAAGTGAGTTTTTCTGCCAAACGAGTATAAATCAGCGCATATTCACCAAAATGGTCACGCGGATTGGCTTTTCTATCAATTTGTAATTCACCCCGTAATTGGGCAGTTGTTCTATCCCATAGCCCCTTATAAAGTTTTTCGGTTGCTTCCATATACATTGTTGGCGGTGAATTTAGCACAGCTTCTTTGAGTGCCTCAACAAATTGTTTTCGGGTAATGATGCCTTCTACCCGCGCTTCAATCCAACTTTCACTTTTGCCCATACCCCGATATTGGTCTCCTATACGCCCAACAGCACGAAATAGCCCTAATTCGGGGTCTGTCGTTTCGTCTAACCGTTCTTTGCCAACGGTCGCTAACCATAATTTCATGGGTTCTAATTTGGGCGAGGGGATAGATTGAATGAGTCTTAAAATCTGTTCTGCATTCATGACATCGGTAGGATAAAATTTACCATCTGCCGCTTCTAGTCTTAGGCGTTGGCAATTAATAAGTGACTCATTGCCCTCTGTTTTTAACCTTCCTTTCAAAACATAATAATAATTTTGCGCTTTTTTCATATAACCATTTATAAGGACTGCTATAATGTCCACAACGGAATAATACCATTCATCCTCATGCCAAGTTTTACGAATATTGCTTCCATCAATATCATTTATGGGGATTAAATCACTCATTTTGCGAACCTTTCTTATTTTTGAAGATAACTTAAATTATAAGTATTCTGGAAAAATAAGCCAACTGGATTTGCCATTTGCAAACCGATTTGTTACGGGCTACGAATTTATCAGTATCACTGATTGCGTTCTTCGATTTTTCGCAGACGCGACTCAATGGCACTCGGTTGGCGTTCTAAAATAGTCGCAACCTCATTCACTGATTTACCCATTTTGATTAAATCCAGCATTTGTGCTTCTTCAGCATCTGTCTATGGTTGATAGGCACGCGGATGTTTCTGTTTCGATTGTTCCATGTGTGATAATTGTGGAGGTTTTGGTGGTTCTGAAGGCTTTATTTCGGTGTTATCGGCATCATAGCGAATGAGAATGTCAATATATTGGCGCAATTCAACGAGTTCATGATAACTGAGTTGATTGACCAAGCGAAGTGCTTCATCATATAATTTCATCATTTTTCACCCCGCACGATAGAGCATGGTCGTTAGACCGATGAGCAAAATATCCCCATCATGCAACGCATACGGGGTATTCGGTGTGAGGAAATTATTATTCAGCAATGTGCCATAAACCTTTGGTAAGTCATAGCTCCCAATCTTCAATTTTTAACCCACGAACACGCATAAATTCACGCCTATTATGTGTAACAACAATCAACCCATGTGTTAATGCGATTGTAGCGATTTGCATATCATAAGCACCAATTGGTGTTCCTGCTAATTCTAATTCGGCGCGTAAGATACCAAATTGTTTTGCACAAGCATCATCAAATGGCAAACTTTCAAATCGGCTCAAAAATCCAAATTGCTTGCGGAATGATAATTCAGGGTGTTGGCTTTTTGCCACACCGTACGCCATTTCTGCGCGTGTAATGGCACAGACGATAATCTCTTGATCAGATACAAGACTCATTTTATGCTGAATTTGAGGAGCGCGACCATTGATATAGCGAATACAAGTATTGGTGTCGAGTAAATACTTCATTCGATTTCATCTCGTATATCGGGATAAAGTGGCTGGTTACGTTCAATTGGGTCATCTGCCAAACTGCCATAAGTAAGCGCCAAAAAATCTGTCCACGGCATCGTTTTATAGGCTTCTAATTCGGGGTCATTGGTTGCATTTAATGCGGTATTTAGATACAGCATGAGGTGCTTTTTTTCTTCAATAGATAATTTTTCAGTGAGTTGGATGATTTCTTCAAAAACGGTCATAAATACCTCCGTTTATTTTCGATTATATCACACTACCCCGCACGATAGAGCATGGTCGTCAGACCGATGAGCAAAATATCCCCATCGTGCAACGCATACGGCGTATTCGGTGTGAGGAAATTATTATTCAGCAATGTGCCATTCACACTGCCCATGTCGGTGATGACCCAGCCATCATCTACCCGTTGCAACCGCGCATGTGGACGCGATACCGCCGTGTCTTGGAGTGCAATTTCCCATGTGGCGTTGGTCACAGCACGCCCGATATTGATTTTATCCAGTACCAACGGCACGACTAGCCCTTCTTGTGTCCCTGTGGTGATAATCAATTTTCCCCGCCCAATAGATGCCATCCCGCCTGTGATATTGCCGATTTCTTGTGCGAGTTGTGCTTCGTGAGGTGTGGCGGATGTGTAGGTGAGTAGGGGAACATATAACCGAATTTGGTCGCCAAAAAAAAGCGGGAATGGTTCAATCACTTGCCTATCATTGACGAATGTCCCGTTGATACTGCCCAAATCGGCAATCGTGAACACCCCATCTTGATACCGAATCACAGCATGACGGCGCGAGACATGCTTATCTAAAATCGCAATATCATTTTCAGATGACCGTCCTAATGTGGCGGTTGCCCCTTCTACCAAAATATGGGTTTTGATGGTCTCTGTGGCGGGGTCTATCCATGTTAATTTTGCCAACATGGGTGCGTTTTGTGGTGTGTTCATCGTCTTAATTTGTCCATCAGGGCATCTTCATCATAACCAATATCATTTTTGCGTTTTTTTTCGGTATCGCCCATCGCGGGATGCCATTCATCGGGCAATGCGCCACTCTCGCGGGTAACAATCCATCCGCCTAAATCGCGTGCAATTTGTTCGAGCATGTGCGGTTGTATCCATGTGAGGGTATCTACCTGAACCGCTTTTGCGCCTGCACTGATAAAATCACGGGCATCTTGTGGTGAATGAATCCCACCAGAACCAATTATCGGTATTTCTGGGAACTGATTTGCCAATTGCCCGACAATCCGCAAAATGATGGACTTTATCATCGGACCATAAATACGTCCACTGATGAGTTTGCCAGAGAGGGGGTCACGGGCAGTCCCTCGTGGAGTTGCACACGCAACTAAGGTGCTTGCACCTTCTTCAAGCGCAATTTTGGCGATGGTGAAGGTATCGGTTGTGGGCAAACGCACCATGACCGGTTTTTCGGTGCGCGATGTAGCGGCGTGAATCATCTCTGCGGCATCATCCGCCGAAATATCATCATTTAAGCCCAATTCTAGCGCATCTACCCCTTCTTCTTCGTCCAAACGCGCCGCGCTTTTCCGCACATGGTCAGGGGTAGTCCCGATGAGATGGACAATAATTGGCAGGGGGAGCATAGACCATAAATTGCGGTATTTTCGCAACACTTTATTAATCCCCAAATTGGGTAAGCCAGTGTGAATGAGGATACCCGAATCGAGTTTGACCACACGCGCCCCGTGTGCGGCTGTGCGGGGTTCATAACTGACGGGATTTGTGACCAATGCGCCTAATTTTTCAAAATTCACGAGGTCACGATACACATCGCCAAAACCGAATGTGCCAGCCGCAGGCATGACGGGGGTTTCGAGGATGAGTGGATTTTTTCCTGAACGGGTGATTTGTATCGCCATAAACAGGTCTCTCAGTCTAATGTGATTTGGGTTAAATCGAAGGCGGGTCCATCGGTGCAAACCAGCGCCCAACTTTGGCGGGTTTGGAGCATACACGCATGACACGCGCCAATCCCACACGGTAACAAGCTGGTGAATATCCCGAATAAATAATTTTGTGGGATGATGGCGCGTCTTTCTTCAAACCGCGCCACTACTTTTTTGAATCGGGTGAGTTCATCATCTGGATTCACCACCGCCAGAACTTGGTCTGCCCAACCAACCGTCATCACCTGATTTTGCCAATTCAGGTCGTCATCGCCTTTGATAACTTCCACTTCTGGGTTAATATGTTGGGTATCGTAAGTGCGGGCTGTCCCGACTAAAACCAATGTCACACTGACTCGATTACCCATCAGCCACGGGATGGTCATCAACAATGGGGTGGGTGGGGTATCGTATGCGAGGAGCAATACATTGCGTAAATTGCGCCGAAAGCGAATCGGTTGCCCAACCATGCCAAAAATATCCACCACTTGCCCAACTTCATAATGCTCATTGGCGGGGCGTTCTATGACCAACTTTGTCCCTGCGATGCTCACAGGATGCCATTGCTCGCGCAAATAAGGATGCCACGCCTCCCCCATTTTGACCAGCAAGGATTGACCGGGTTTGATGCGATTCATGTATTCATCTACTGCTAATTCCAAATGTTGATAGGCAGGGTTAATGCGACGCACACGCTCAATAATGGCTTCTGACTGTTTCATGGTAAATCGGCATTTCCTTTTTGATGGTTTTTAGCAAGGTGTATTTGTTCTTGTATCGCGCACAAAAAGACTTCATCTTCTGATGTATCTGAATTGGTCTCAAAAATAACTAAAATATCCTCTTCTAATTCTGATAATTCAGCAGATGTGTCATTATTTTCTAGTGAGTATTCTAATGATTTTTGTGATTTCTTATCTGGCATTGCTTGTATCCTTCAACACTGTTGACTATATTATAGGGCATGTTCGTATAAAAAACGAAGTTATTTTATGAGGTATATCATCATGACCACCTTCCCGTTTGACCCCATCGCACGCATGTGGGTGAATGCCCGTGCAAAACGCCGTTCCTATGCAAGCCTGATTACCGCCCTAGAGAAAGGGATGAAACTCGCTAAAAGAAAAGACGATAATCCCCCCACCACCCAACATCACGCCCTATGGACACATATTATCGGCATCGAAATTTGGTCACAGAAAAAATTAGCCACTCTTTTGGGTGAACCCGATGGCGCCGCAGATTATGACCCCTATCGCCCACCACAAGATACCCCGTGGGATGATTTGTATCCCATGTTAGAAAAAGTGCGAGCAGATACGATTGCCCTCGCAAAACGCTTGGAGCAAGCAAAAATATCGGATGATGCGGTTGTCTTTCATAAAGGGTGGGGGAATTTGACGGCGAAGGGATGGCTACTCTATATCATCACCCACGCCGATTTTGAATTCAAAAAAATTATGTTATAGCTGGTCTTCATCCAATAGCGGCATCATATAAATCACAGGCTGGTCGTATGGATGAACGGCTTTAATCGCGTCTATCACACTTTTGGCAACTGCCCGTTCACAAAATGTCTCGATGCGCCATTCATCGAAGGTGTGAATTTCACCTTTTTCACCAAAACGCGGATTTGCCTGTTCTAATGGCTTAAATCGCCCAATACCGTTATGAGTGAAGGCACAATGGGTATAATGCCCAATGACACCGCCAC
This sequence comes from uncultured Chloroflexota bacterium, assembly GCA_937942935.1. Classification (GTDB taxonomy): domain Bacteria; phylum Chloroflexota; class Anaerolineae; order Aggregatilineales; family Phototrophicaceae. Next base: position 8,599 of record CALDGT010000797.1, read on the forward strand.
CCACCGAGGCAATCGCATTTAGGATTGCCTCGATATGGTCTTGTGTGGTGGTTGTTACGATATAAACCCGCGAAAATTCCATTGCCGATGCCTAATTTTCGAGCAAGGAATACGCATTAGACGCATACGTTTCTGCACTACCATTCACTGGTTTGAGTTTTGCCCCCAAATCGAGTGCTTGTTGCTTTTCGGTGATAATTTGCTCTTTTAATTGTTTAAGGTCGCGGTCATTGGGGTCATATTTTAGCCCATCGTTGACCATCAATTCAGCGATATTGACATAAGCGCGACTCTTGAGCAATAAGCGCGACATCTCGACAATTAAACTGACAATATTATCGGCGTCATCTGCCACGTATGCTAAATGGAGTGCTTGACGATAGCGCAATAACGCTTCACCCATTTGTCCCGCTTGATTGGCGGCATACGCGAGGCTAGTGAGTTGCAAGGCTTCTTCGTCTTTGTCTTTGGTCTCGCGTGCGACGTATAACGCGGATGTATGGAAATTGACTGCTTCTGCCCAACGGCGCAAATCGCCATAGGCACTCCCCAACGCGCCGAGTGTACGCCCTTCATAATCACGCCGATTTTGTGAACGGAATAATTTAAGCGCGTCTTCCCAATTATCAATGGCGGTTTGGGTATCGCTGTCATCCAATTGGGCATACGCCATCTTATACAAGATGAGCGCCTCATATTGTTTATCATTACGCATCCGCGCAATCTCAAGAGCGCGTTCATATTCTTTGATAGACCCGCCAGACTCGCCCAATTGTTGACGGGCATCAGCGAGGGTAATGAGCAATTGCATTTGCGATTCTGGGTCGTTTGCTTCTTCTGCCAAACGTACCCCGCGTGAGGCGTGCATGATAGCCGCTTGCAAATTTTCGGTTTTGACCATGAGCGAGGCGGTCATATCGAGTGTTTCTAGCAGACCTTTTTTATCGTCTATGCTTTCATAAACGCTCAACATCTCACCATAAGTCGAGAGGGCTTCATTTTGCATCCCACTCTCGATTTGCACCGCACCAATGGCTTTTAGCACATCTAACTGTTTGGTAGCATCACCAACTTGTTTGACTTGTGCCAACATGGTTCGCAATTTGCTGAGGTCTTTGGTAGATAAGTCAAATAACTGGGTGGTGGTGGGGTGTGGTTTTGGCGCAGGGAAATCTTCATCATCTTCATCAAATGAGGATAAGAATGATGGCACGCCAATTTCTTCTTCCTCATCATCTGTATCAAAATCAAATGCTTCCTCTTCTTCGAGGTCATATTCTTCTTCTTCATCCTCGACATCCACATCATCAAAACTGATAGGTGGTTCTGGTTGATAGGCGGGGAAGGGTTTAGAGAAGCCTGTGCCAACCGAGCGCAATTGCAACACTTCGTATAAATACCCACGCTCACGCACAAAGCTACCTGCTTGGAGCAAATAGGTGGCGAGGTCGTTAGCGGTTTTCAAATCCCCTTTATCCGCAGACCACCGCGCTAGGGAGAGGATGTTATCCATTTCGGTGGCGAGTTTGTTATAGGCATCGGGTGATTCGATGGCATATTTTTGGACATACGCCAAAATTAAATCGTGTGCTTTTTGATGAAGCGCCTCTAATTTATCGCCCAGACGGGTTTGGGTGAAATCTTGAATGAGGGTGTGCAGATGATAATAGGGTGCGCCATATCGCTCGGTTTTTTCGACCATATTGAGTTGTGACAAAACGGTCATCGCCTGTTGGATTGAATCCAACGGAGCGCCCGTGAGTTGGCTCATAAACTCTGCCGATGCTCCACCGCTAAATACCGCCCCAAGCATGAGCGCGACCCCTTGTAAGGCACTATTGAGGGCGCGGAAACTGGCATTGAAGGCATTGGTGACGCTCGCGCCACCCCCTGCCGAAAGTTGCTTGAGCGTTGCGATGAATGTATCTGGGGTTTGTTTGCTGGCGACCATCGCCCGCGCCGTGATGATGACTGCGAGTGGTGTGGCTTCTATCAATTTGATGATGCCAAACACATTAATGTCATGGTCAGATGTCGTCAGGCGGGCTTCGCGCTTGAATAATGCCGCCGCATCATCGGGTGTGAGTTTTGTGATTTCGATGGGTGTCCATGGTCCCTCTACTAAATCGGGATTGATGATGACCACAGGCACTTCTTCGGCACAACGGGTCACAAATCGACTGGCGACATCACTTTGGATTTTGCCATCAATCACCACCAATGGGCGATTCCGTTGCAAAATACTTTCGATAGCACCCATGACATTGATTGGCGATTCGCTATTGACCACTTCATCGAGTCCATACGCCCGCCCAACGCGCACAATGAGTTCTTCTAGGCGGGGCATGTTGACATTCATCCACAACACACCGCCCGGTTGTTGGGTATATAAATTGGCGAGTGCGGCGACAAGCCCTGTCTTGCCAACACCTGCGCCCCCATATAATAAAACAGCATTATTCTCTTTAAGTTCACTATAAACGTGTTGCAAAACAGCATCGCGCCCGACCAATTTACCGGGCAACATCACGGGCAGGGCTTTGATGTCCTTCACGATTGTCTCATGCGAAATATTATCAGCCATCGGCATACCCTCGTGGTTATGTTTTATGAAAATTTATAACAGAGAGTATACACGTTAATGAGATGTATCGCAATTTTTTACGGGATAACGACTCGCTGGATGACCAATAAATGCCCTTCTATGGGGATATTAGGGCTATTTACAGTCAAATTAGGTAAAATTTCCCCCCCGTCCGTTATGCCATATAGGGTGAGGGTGAGGGCGTAATTTCCACTGGGCAAATCACACGGGATGGTTAAATATCGTTCATCATAATAAAGCCTTCCCGATTCCCAAAATTGAACAGGGATAGGCGAAACTTGCCCATCAGTATTGCTGATGCTACTGGTGATGGGGTTGTTTACCAATGCAAATGATAATTGCATCGCTGTTTGGGGAATCGCATTTGCTCCCCATGCTGTTTGTAGCGTGATGGTGTCACATGCCTCGAATGTATCATCACCTATGAATTGGTATCCCATAAACAGAATATCATCTCCAAATGTCGCCATTTCTGATGCTTGGAATGGTTGAATATAACGGGTGATGATGACATTATCCGATGTCACTGCGCGATAGGCTGGCACAAAATGGTCTTCTAACCATGCGCGATATTCCCATAAAGTCTCATCGGCATACAACTGTGGACGGGTAATGTACCAGACAGCCGAGTCAGTGCCGATAAAATCGGATAGGACATCGGGTGTATAGCCAAATGTAGCATGTTGGGGCGGGGCGGGGATTTGGCTAATTTCATCGGCAAAAATAGTCTGTTGACCATCAGTTGCGATATTCAACACACGGGTTACATCTGCACCATGCAATAAAAAGTCGCGGATGTGAACCCCTTGCCAGATGGTTTCGGTGTTGATGACGAGTTTATCATCCGAATGGGCGGGTAAAATCATTGTTTGTGGGATTCTGGCGTATCCCGCCAAGCGCCACGCGGCGGTGAGTTGCAAATTGGCGATATTTGGCGAATGTTTAGACGCATCCCAACACCCCGCGTATTGGCTAATCGGAAAGCGCGATAAACAATCTCCCTGAATCTGTACGCCTTCAACGGGCAAATCAAATTCTAAATATGCCCATTCTCGGCTGAGTGTTAGCCCATGAATTGCCAATATCACCAGCATAAAACTGATATTCATCCCAGAGACCAATCGCTTGGGATTAATATTGATGATACACACCGCAAATGTTGCCACCCAAAATGGGAGCGTGGGATGCAAATAACGTTCTGTGAGCGCGATGCTCATCCCAAAGTAATAATAACGCGAGACAGCCAGTAATATCGCATTCCCCACGCTATAGGCGGCAATCGGCAACCACACACTGATGCCTATCCATGTCTTATTTCTGCGCCAAAAGATAAAAATATTCGCCCAAAAAATGACGATAGCAATCCCGCCGACCCATGGGGCATAGGTTATGTCGGTGATAATCGGTCTGCCGAATAATATCAAGACGAATTGAATGAAATGAAGTGGG
>CALDGT010000798.1 GCA_937942935.1 uncultured Chloroflexota bacterium
CGATGGTATCCATCCCCTGAACACGACCACGCCGTGTATTGAGGTCGCCCATAATATCACCCATCATCGCCTCTGGCACAGCAATCTGCACATTCATAATGGGTTCTAGCAAAACAGGGCTTCCATCTAAAAAGGCTTCTTTGAAGGCTTCACGTCCCGCAATTTGGAAGGCAATATCTTTGGAATCTACAGGATGTTCCTTGCCATCGAATGCGACTGCACGCACATCTACAATCGGATATCCCGCAATCACACCACCATCCAACACACTGACAATCCCTTTTTCGATGGATGGCAAGAAACTTTGCGAAATCACACCGCCCACAATTTTTGTCTCATACACAAATCCACCACCCGGATTCGGTTCTACACGGAGCGATACTTCGCCAAATTGCCCCGCACCACCTGTTTGTTTTTTGTGGCGATACGTGGTGCTGGCGGTTTTAGTGACTGTTTCTTTATATGGCACTTTTGGCATGTGGACATCCATCCCAACACCGAGCCGTTCTGCACGACTAATCGCCAACGATACATGAATTTCGCCCATGCCTTCTAAAATCACTTGTTTGGTATCTACATCTTGTCTCCAACGCAGAGTCGGGTCTGCCTCGCACAAACTGGTGAGGATAACCCCCATCTTGGCACTATCGGCTTGGGTTTTTGGGGTCAGTGCCACCGCATAAAGGGGTTCTGGAAAGTCGGGGGTGACAATGACAAATCGTTCTTTTCCACAGATAGTATCGCCTGTTTTGGTCTTGGAGAGTTTTGCAACCACACCAATATCCCCAACATGCAATTTATCTACGGGGATAGTCTCTTTTCCGCGTACATCTAACAATTGATTAAACCGTTCATCCACGCCCGATTTTGGGTTATGGTAAGTGCTACCACCGGTCATCATGCCAGAGAAAATGCGGAAATAGGTGAGTGTCCCCACATATTTATCGGTGGTCGTCTTAAATACATACGCCGCCAAAGGACCATCTTCGCGTTGTGGCGCGGTGAGGTAATTCAATTCTTCACTGCCTTCGCGGTAAATCCCGACACGGCGGTCTGTTGGTGCAGATGTATACACAATAAGGGCTTCCATGAGGGGGTATGTACCAACATTTTTTGTACCAGAGGTCACAAACACAGGCACAGTATTCAATTCATGATTACGGGCGGCTTTCCGCATCCCATCACGGATTTCTTCGGATGTCAATTCGCCTGTAGAGAAATATTTTTCAATGTAATCATCATCGGCTTCGGCGGCGGCTTCGACTAAAAAGCGGTGTGCCTCTTCAACTTGGTCTTTATATTCTGCGGGTAAATCTGAGCGTTCTTTACCGATGTCATAATAGGCTTTTTGGGTTTGGACATTGATAACACCCTTAAAATTGGCTTCTTTGCCAATTGGCAACATCACAGGCACAAATTTATGGTCGGTGAATGTCGCACGCAAACCTTCCATTGTACGGTCAAAATCAGCATTCTCTCTGTCCATTTTATTGATGACCACAATAATCGGTTGTAAATATGTTTTGGCATATTCCCATGCCAATTCTGTACCCACTTCAACACCCGATACGGCATCTACAACAACGATAACGGCATCCGCCACACGGATGGCATTTTTTATCTCACCCTGAAATTCCGATGAGCCGGGGGCATCTAACACATTCACTTTATGGTCATCATATTCGAGTGGAATTAACGATGTTGAAAGTGAAATCCCACGCGATTTTTCATCTTCGTCCCAATCTGAAACAGTAGAACCATCTTCTACTCGTCCCATGCGGGCTAATTTACCTGTGTTAAATAATAAGGCTTCTACTAATGATGTTTTTCCACAACCTTGATGACCCACTAAAGCGACGTTCCGTAATTTTTCTGATAGATATTCCCTCATGAGAAAAAAATCCTCCGATATATAAAAAATAGGCTATTTTTGTAAAATCGCATTTCAGTTAATGAAATTTTAATCCGCTATTCAAAAACTGTCAAAAAGTGAGTGACGAATATCGGGATTGTCATCATAAATTTGTGAAGAATATCACCATCTGATAGGCGCAAATAATCATTCCATCCTATCTAGTTAGTGCCTATTCATCATGCTAAAATAGAGATGTTACTCGATGGTCAATTTCACAGGATAAAAAATAACCCCATGACACAATCCGATTTTCTATTTCGTGGAAATTTATCTCAGTTAGACCCCGATGTGGCAGACCTCATCCGCCACGAAACCGCCCGCCAAGCGCGGTATCTCATCCTCATCCCGTCCGAAAGCACCATCCCAGAAGCCGTGCGCGAAGCCCTCAGCAGTGCCTTCCATAACATTTATGCCGAAGGCTACCCATTAGAATCTACACGCACCATGACCGAAGACGACATTTTAGATTATAACGCCCGCTTAACCGAATATCGGCGCGGGGCAGATTTGCGTTATTACAAAGGCACAGAATATGCCAATATTGTCGAGTCACTCGCGCGTCGGCGGGCGGCAGAAGTTTTTGCCACCAACGGATTGACCGCCAATGACCTGTTCGTCAATGTGCAACCCCTCTCTGGTGCGCCTGCCAATAGCGCCGTATATACCGCGTTAATTAAACCGGGTGATGTCATCATGGGCATGGATTTAATCATGGGGGGGCATCTCACACACGGTAGCCCTGTGGCGCGGAGTGGCAAACAATACACAGTCGTGAGTTATGGCATTAACCCAGAAACGGGCGATATTGATTATGACCAAATGATGCGCCTTGCGCTGGAACACGAACCGAAAATCCTCATCGGCGGGTATAGTAGCTTCCCCTATCAAGCCGATTGGAAGAAATATCGTGCTGTTGCTGATGCGTGCGGGGCTTATCTGTTAGCCGATATTGCCCATGTCGCGGGGTTAGTCGCGGCGGGTGTGTATCCAAGCCCGATTGGGATTGCCGATATTGTCACCTTCACCACCCATAAAACACTCGCGGGACCGCGTGGCGCAATCGTCATCACCCATCGCAAAGACTTATATTCAAAACTCGATAGAGGCGTGTTCCCCGGCGAACAAGGCGGACCGCACATGAATAGCATTGCGGCGTTGGCAGTGGCGCTTAAATTGGCAAAAACAGACCAATTCAAGGCGCTTCAAACCCAAACTGTCGCAAACGCATCCCGATTTGCCGAGCGCCTGACCGCACGCGGGATAAAAATTGCCTATGGTGGCACAAACACCCATTTATTCAATGTGGATTTACGCAACATTATCGGCGCAGATGGCACAACCCTCAGTGGCGATATGGCGGCGCGGATTTTGGATTTATGTGGAATTGTACTCAATCGGCAAACCATACCGGGCGATACCAGCGCCCTCAAGCCCAATGGTATCCGTATTGGCACACCATGGATTACCCAACGTGGGTTCGGATTCGCCGAAATTGATGAACTCGCAGATATTATCGCTGATGTGTTATTGGCTTGTATCC
>CALDGT010000799.1 GCA_937942935.1 uncultured Chloroflexota bacterium
AATTATGGGTTTCTAAAATAATGCTCATAAAAAAGTATCTTTCTGGTGAATAAAAATATAGGGAAGGATATTTGTCTGTATGGACGCGATTTATCACGTCCATACGAATCCTTCCCTACAATCTATAAGCTATAACCTCATGGTGCGGGTGTTTCGACTGGCATGGCTTCCATTTCTGCCATCATGGTCATGAATTCGGCATCCATTTCGCAACGTGGCGAAAGTTCTTCACGTTGGGCGGCGAATTCATCGGTCAAGAATGGGAATGGGCAGGGTGGCATGGTATCGAGTGCAGAGACCGTGCCGAGCAAATCATAATAATCTTGGTTGGGGTCATCGAGGTTGGTCAATTGGGCAATATACATTGGCACCATGACTTGGTGGTCAGATGGACGGATGTAATAGTTGCCTTTTGGACCTTCAAATGTCATGCCTTCGAGGACAGGAATCATGCTATCGGGCAAGGTATCGCCACCAGTGGCTTCGAGGGCATTGACCAAGGCTTGGGCAGTGGCGAAAGCGCATTCGGTGAACAAATCTGGCACATCATTGAACAATGCCATGTGATTTTCTACGAGCCAATCATTAGCAACGGTTTCTGGGAAGGTATAGTGATAGACCATATACGCAACACTGCCGATGGTGCTGGGGTCGCTGGCTTTTACGATGTCGTTGGAATTGAATGCGCCGATGACGGTCATGCTATCCAATACACCTTGGCTGGCAACTTGTTGGAACAAGGTCACGCTGGCTGTGCCTGCATACACGGGGAGCATCACTTGTGCGCCACTGGCGACTGCTTCGCTGAGGTATGGGGTGAAATCGGTGGCATCGGGTGGCATGAGGATGGTATCCCGCACGAAATTGACACCCTTCGCGCTCAAAATCGCTTGGAAGGCGGCGGCGCTACCCAAACCGAAATCATTTTGAGTTGCCAAAATGACCCAATCGGTGCCGAGTTCAAGCGCAAACGCGCCTAATGCAAACGCATCTTGGGCGGTGTTACGGCAAACGCGGAAGGTATTTTTATTAAAGAATTTGCCTGTCACATCTGGGGATGCACCGGGGGCGGCAAACAACATGACTTCTTGTTCGAGCGCCACTTGTTGCAAGCCGATGGTGACGGTGGAGCTTGGCGCACCAACGAGCAATTCCACGCCATCATTTTCGATGAGTTCGCGGGCTTGTTGTTGGGCGGTATCTGCCACACTGCCGTTATCGCGCACCAAAATTTCGACTGGACGACCCGCAATGCGGACGGCGGCGAGGGCTTCATCTAAGCTGGCATAATCGGCGGGGTTAATCCCAGATTGATAGAGCAAGCCCAATTTGAAACCAAATTCAAGTTCAAACCCATAAATGGTCAGCAGACCGCTTTGGTCTACCATCAACCCAATTTTAATTGGCGAATCATCTTGTGCGACTGATGACCCAATCCCAATGCTCATCACGAACATGACGAGAGCCATCATTAAAACGATTGATTTACGCATACGTCCTTTTCTCCTTAAAAAATAAAAAGTAAAACTATTTTCGGCACGACAGGCGACAAAATTTTTTGACTTGTTTTACCTATACGCCTAAAAAACGCCCCGTCCTTTGGCGATGCAAAGGAAATGGTTCACATACGAGGTTAATGGTGGTGTTCG
>CALDGT010000800.1 GCA_937942935.1 uncultured Chloroflexota bacterium
TACACGTATACGGATTTCATCCAACGTAACCATTTCAGCGATATTTTCGATTCATCCAACAAAAATGCCGAGTTCAAGTTGGAGATTGATAACACCGTCACCGAATTGGTGCGGGTGGCGATTCGTTTCAAGACCAAGCCACTCTACAGCCTGATTGATTTTTTCGATAGTGTATTCGCACCGAGTCCATCGTGGCCCAATCGCTCTCTGGGGCAGGAGTTCCGTGTGCGTGTGGGGAGTAATTACCCAATGGGATTGCGCCTATACATCAACGGGACAGATGTCACCAACAAATATGGCGGACCGTGGAACGCTTCTGGCAATGTGGCGGTGGATATATCGCTGGATATTACCGATGACATCCTCAATGCCAGTGGTGGGATTTACCGTGAGCATGAGATTGTGTTCAGGGCAGACTACCGCTTCTCTGCTACAGGCATGTATGTGGCTATCTCTGACCCATCCTCTAGCGGCGTGGTGGAATTGACGACCAAAGTGCTTGCGATTTGTCAAGCGATACTCCCGACCTAACTGTTAGAGAATTGTTAAATCTGTTCTAAATGCGTGCTAATGGGTAATACTTATGGTACAATTAGAACATATATTCTTATTTTGTAGGAGTGGCATGAGCCAATTAGACCCAACATACAAATTCTTTTTAGAAGCTGGCATTGTCGTGCTGGTGTTGTTCTTGTTGTGTTTGTTGGTTGGTGGCACTATGTTGGTAGCATGGCGATGGCTTCGGTATAGCGATAATGCGCTCAAAGCAAAGAAAGAGGGGCGCGAGGCAGACGATAAGGCGAAGAAAACAGAGATGGAACTCGAAGAAATCCGCCTCAAGATGGTGGGGGAACTAACTGCACAAATTGCATCATTGACGACACAAATCGCATCTCAATCCACCCAGATTACCGAAGACCGCGAGCATGACCGCATCATCCGCGAGAAAGAATTGAAGGCGGTAGATGAATTGGTCAAATCGGTGGATAGCAACACCACCCTGCTCAAAGACCATACCGATGCCAGCGTGGTCTTTCGTTCTACCATGACCACCAATTCCAATGCCATGCTCACCGCCATTGCCGATGCCAACGCAGGCATTACCGCCAATACAACGGCTATTAACAGCGTCAAGACAGAACTCGAAGAGTTTAAGTCGGCGCTGATAGCACTGCCGAACAAAATTCAATCTATTCTCAGTCCGTATTGTGAACGCATGGAAAATGCGCTCAAGAAATTAGAGACCGTAGAGGTCGAGGAGACACACGATGACCCCAATAGAAAAACTAGCTACCGTGATGTTGGTGATGATGGTATTCATCATGACAACATATTTTCTGCCAGCGATTCCCAACCCACACCCAACATTACCGGGTCAGAGCATGATTCAACTGGCACAGGGGAAAGCGGTGGAGACAACCAACCCGTTTCACCCGGTGAAATCCCAAGCGGAAACCCCGCCAGTGAATCCGACTCAGGAAGTCCCACAACCAGTTAATGTAGATGACCCAACGGGGGTGGAAGGTGTGACCCAAGAATTAACCGATGTGACGGCGTATACGCTACGGGATGTATTGACGCATGTATTAGTCGCGCTCGGTGCTATTTTGGCGGTGTTGCTCGGTGCGCTTGGGACGATTACCTATATTGCCCTTAAATTTCTGCATCGCTCCGTGACACCAGAAGCGGTTAAAGATATTTTCCTGCTCGGTGTGGATAAGGGGGTGCAGGGGCTAACCGATGTGGCGAAGCGATTACCGATGCCGTATGAATTGGATGACAAGTTTATCGGTGCGATTGCTAGTGGGGTAGGGCGATATTTCGCTGAAATTGGGTATACCCCGAATGGGAATAAAGATACACCTGTACCACCACCAGAAACCAAAAAGCCACCTACAGATGCCGTCCCGCTTGGCGGATGACACCAATATTTGACCTGACATTTACGCCCCACTGAAGGGGCGTTTTTTATATAAAGAGAGGATACTATGAAATCACGTATTGGCTGGAACGCCATCGAAATGGGTATATACGATAAACCGTATTATGTTCACCTAAATCGCCAAATGAATTGTGCATGGACACTGATGATTGACTCCCCATTGATGTGTGAGCAATTGTTGGCAGTCGTCCCAAATGTTATTGACCGCCGAATCTACCTAGACGGACGGCAGGATGAAGGCAATGTATGGAAAAAACATCCATACTGGACAGGCGATAAGGATTGGTCTATCCCTGAAAATTATGTGAAGGCTTTGGTTAAGACATCACCTGACCCACGCACTGTTAAATACCCTGGCGGGAATGAACCGAACTTTGGGAATATCGAAGAAGCGCGAATTTACATGAATTGGCTTGCGCGTGTCATTAATTTACTGATGAACTGGCGTGACCCCAAGACAGGCAAAGAAATCAAATTCCGCGCCATTTTTGGCAATTTTGCGCCTGCTAATGAGCGTGCTGATTGGGCAGATGCAGGTGTTTATGACCCGGTGTTGCGTGAAATTGCTAAGTATCCGGGTAGGGCATATTATGGCGGTCATGCGTATGCTTACGGCTGGTTGCCATCTGGGACGGGGCATGTATCGCCATTGGATATTAAGCCACCACGCGACCTGTCTGCGATGCACCAGAATCGTTGGGCTAAGGCAAATCAAATTAACCCACGCACTGCACCGCATATTTTACGGACAAGCATTATCACTAATTTGCGCTCACGAAAAATCGGGTTAGGCGATACACCTACGGTACTCACTGAGATAGGGTGGGGGAAGATGAGCGATTTACTTGACCATGACCCTGCGCTGTATCAAACAATGGATGCACATTATCCCCCAAGTGACGGCGCTCGAAGCCTCGATGGTGGGATGAGCCTGCGGAATCTATACCAGAAGGCGTATCCCCACTGGTCACTGGAAGAAGCCCTAGTGGAACAATTAGCGTGGATGGATAGCATCTATCCATCCAATGTTGAAGGCATGTTGATATATGCCTATGGGACGGGGGACGATGGTCAAAATTATGCGGGCGCTCGCACATTGCATGATTTGATGGTCAAACGATTTGGCGCGGGTGAAAATTGGGCGTTGTGTATGGCATCTCCGCGCTTATCCGCTTGGGTGAATCTGCGGGCAGGGGGGAGTAAACAAACGGATGAATTAGCACGTATCTATCCGTCTACACCGTGTTTGGTGTGGTTTGAGGGCATGGTGACGGATGATAAGGGTTATCGCTGGTTGCCGATGCAGATTACGGTTAAAGGTGTGGCAACACGGGGATATTCTAGGCGGGATTTGTTGCGTGTATGGTATGTGAAATAGTACGAATGGGCTAATTGTATTTACTATGACAATTAACATACACTGTGATTATCGGTTTATTGATTATGGAGTTACAAAAAGTGATAGATTTGTTTGATGATTCGCACGCTAACCTGTTAGTGGCAATTGGCATTGCCGTTCTTGCAGGAATCTTTTTCAGCTTTATGGGGCTATGGATAGTCAGCACCAATGGGATTGGGGCAGATTTAGTAGCCTTTGGCAGTTTTATTGTGGCGGCAATATTCGCAGGGGAAGCTATATTTGCAGGGTTTGTAGGTATAGGGCTATCTGCAACAGGGAATTAACAAAACACACCCCGTTATGGGGTGCTTTTTGTTATCTTTATTTGCTCTCGCTACCCAAAGCGATTTTTACTGTCTTTAGACCACGGCATACCACTCGCCGAATTGCATCATGGTCTACCGATTCCCCACTACCGCGCAGGTGCGGGCGCACAAACGTGTAGCCTGTGGGGGGGGGTGGCATACCATACTCATCGGCGCTGGCGAGTGCGCCCTCGCTGGCTCTGCGACCATCACCCAACAACCGATAGTGGGCGCGTACTGCGTGCGTTGCGCGGGTGATTACATCATGCTCATCGGATGACGCACCCCATTTTACGGTTTGGATAGTGCGGGGTAAGACAACCGGGTTGCGGTGTTTCTGCGATTTTTTAAGTGGGCGTGGGGTGTATGGATTGCGCTCGTACCATGCACGCTCACGCACAATAGAAGCATCACGCCAAATACCCGCCAAAACTACATCGGCAACATACGCTAAAAGCCCGCCCGTCAGGGTACGGATGGTGTGGCGGTTGGGTTGCCAGTAAATCGGTAACACCCCAGACTGCCCGCTAAATGTCGCCCATATCCCATACGGGCGTATCATTAGCCGTAGCGCATCCCATTGGATTAAGGCATCTAAGGCGGGTATCGGCTCATAGGACATAATCAAGTCGCCTATAAATGGGATATGACCTACTGCCTCATTGACCATTTGCGCCTTAAACGCAGTCGCTAAAGCCACATATTCGGGGTTGGCAAACTCAGGCAACACATCCTTTTGTGCCTCGAACCACGCCGATGTGATTTTGTCGGGTATAGTTTTGTCCTCATGGGATGGGCGCATTATACTCAC
>CALDGT010000801.1 GCA_937942935.1 uncultured Chloroflexota bacterium
CTTTAGCATTCACCAATTTACATCATCCACTAGATGCACTAGCAAATGCCCGCCTATCACAACCTACTGATGTGTTATATAACAGCCTATTAGAGATGACTCGCTGGCTAAAATATGCAGGTAAAACCGAATGGCGGTCTGGTGTATTAAAAGCACTTGGCAATGCGTTTGTACAACCAAATCAGTATCCTCTCATCCGTGAAAGAATTGTGGCGGCGTTAGTGGGGACGCGCGATAAAAATGTCATCCGGATTTTTGCGCGTGGATTGCGCGATTCTAACCCCGATGTACGCCGTTTGGCATGTATTGGGTTGGGTGCATTACGTGCAGATGAAGCCATCAAAGACATCACCAGCCTATTAGCCGATGTCGAGCCAGATGTGGCGCTTTCTGCGGGGTTAGCACTCGGTGCAATCAACACACAAACCGCATTAGAAGAGATGGTCGCCATCTTAACAACAGGGTCAGAAGCCTTGCGTCAAGCAGTAGCGGAATCTTTCGCCGCCTTGCCAGAAGATGGGTATCCAGTGTTATACGATGCCATCTCGCATGAAGATTTAATGGTCAGACGAGCGGCAGTATTTGGGTTGCGTCGTATCAACACCTCTTGGGCATTGGTAGCGGTTTATAAATCTTCTACAGAAGATGATGAATGGTATGTCCGCTCTGCTTCTGAACAAGCCTTTTTAGAAATGCAATTTGGGGCAACAGCCAGTGGTGTCCGTCCTATTCCCAATGTCGAATCATTGGAATGGTTACGCGATTGGATTAATAGCTTAGGAGATGCCGCCAAACGCATTACAACGGGTGGTGATGGATTACTCAGAAAAGCCCTAGAAGAAGGTGATGCAGAAGTACAAGCCCTATCAGTAGCCAATATTGGGCAATTAGGTATTACAAATCAGGCAGATGCGTTATATGCCGCACTCCGCCATCGTGAACCGATTGTCCGCGCCGCCGCCCATTTGGGATTATGCCATCTTCAAGCTCAATTAGGGGTAGCATTACCTGCCCCGATGTAAATCGGTTATTGATAATGCGAGGTTTTCGTGTAGGGGCTTGCCATGGCAAGCCCCTACACCCTATAAACAATTACGATGTTGGTGTGCTATCGGCTTGAATCGGTAAATTTTCTTGTCCTAATGGGCATGGGACAATTTTTTCGCTATCTGTATGAAACGCATATAATGCATCACCCACTTGCATCACCAACCGATACCCCTCTATGGTTTGTGCAACATATGTTTGGCGCGGGTCTGGACACCCTAAACTGGAATCTGACCATGTGTAGGGGGTGATTTCAATCAGCTTAACACGGCGCTCCAAAATATCATATTGGGCGGCTAATCGGCGTTGGGCGAGCATTACCAACTCTACCGCAAGAGGGTCAATCAATTGGCGGACATCCACAGGTATATCATGTGTGGTATAAATGGCACATAACACCAATAATTGCGCTTGGTTGGTATGATAATCATAAACTTGCTCACCCGCTGTCACCAAAATCCAATAACCATCAACACGGCGAATATTTGCAGAGGTCGGTGTAGCAGAATCGCATCCTAATGTGGGTGAATCTTCCCAACGCATGGGGAAAATTGTCACATCCTCAACCAATTCATCTAAATTTAAGCGTGTTTGCACATCTGCCTGAACGAGCGCCGATAACCGTAGTGAGGCATCTTGTGGTGTTGGGGTAATTAAATCCGATGGACTAAGGCGCGGTTCTGGTGTTGCGGTCTCGGTGGGTGGTAATGGGGTATTGGTGGGTGAAATTGGACTAATAGGCAATGTAGGAATGGGTGTAGATACACCTTCGGGCGTGCATCCCACAATCATGAGTAACATCACTATCACAACAAGGGCGAAACACCGTTCACCCTTGCGTTTGATACAATATAATGGCTTCACGAGGTTAGTTATTCAGCAATCGGTTTGCCAAATTTTTCTTCGATGAGTTGTGTAGAAACACCTTCTACACTAATCAGTTTGTCGCGTTCTTTTTCACCCGCAACAATTTCGATTTTATTGAGTGCAACGCCTAACTCACTGGATAAAAATTTGAGTAATTCGGTGTTGGCTTCGGCTTCGCCCGCCGCTTGCGCCATTAGGCGGATGCGTAATGAGCCATCTTCTTGCACTCCAACCGATTCTGTTTTGGCACACCGAGTAACAACGCGGACAGTGAATGCCGCGCCAGAAGTCGCATCTGTAATTCTAAAGGGACGATTTGTCATGTCTGAATTCCTTCTACAGTTATTATCAGGTGAAACCCTATCTTAT
>CALDGT010000802.1 GCA_937942935.1 uncultured Chloroflexota bacterium
CACAACCCCAACACATCATACGCGAAACGTCCACCCAAAATTAAACATAAACTGAGCGCCAACCATGCGATGAGCGTCCAACGGCGCGATGCTTTAATCCAATTGGTAGATAAATCGCCACTAGCGAGTGCCGACATCGCAAAAGCAAATGGCACGATGAACCCAACAAAACCGACATAAAGCATTGGCGGATGAATTGCCATCCCAAAGTGGCGCAATAACGGGTTTAACCCTTGTGCGCTGGATGTGACCAAATCGAGGCGGGTATCTGGGTCTAATAACATCGGAGATAACCGCGCAGTAGATGGCAAATCGGATGCCAAAACTGTCCCGCCAGTTGTTAATGCGCTCAATGGCACGAGTGTTTGTGGGTCTAAATCACCCACTGCCACCGTTTCTGGTAAAGATTGCATCGTCATCAACATAGATGAAGAAACTTGCAATTCTGGGTTCAAATCTTGTGCATAAATAAATACCCCAGCAACAGGAAATGAGGTTTCATCTGCAACGATGCTCACAGGAATGGTGATGAGGCTTTGTTGTTGTGCGCTAAACGCCGTCATAAATTCAGATATGCTCACATCATTAGCGGGATAGGTATTTTCTGGGCGTAATACTGCCGATACCATATCTTCTTCGCCTGTGGGGGTATACCACCAACGCGAGAAGGGGTTTTCTAAAAATACGCTAATCCCAACAAAGAATGTCACGACTGCCATCATATAGGCTGTCGCGTATGGCATAAGCCGACGGTGTGTTTTCCAATTCAGTAAAACTGCGCCCGCACTAAAGCCACTCATCAGCACAGACCAAAACAGGAGTGAGCCAGATTGTGACCCCCAAAGGGCGGTCAAACGGAAAAATAAGGGCATATCAGGGCTGGTCACAGACCAAACATATTCCACTTCATAGCGTTGGAGGATGATGTCGAGCATGAGCATTCCGCTAGAGAGCGCCAACAATCCAAAATTGAGCAAGGCGGCATTGCGCCCACTCTGCACCATCGCCTCATTTTTGCGCCGTTCCCCAATCACAAGGGCAAAAATGGCATAGATGGCGGCTAAGAGTGAAAAAAATTCAGAAAATAATCCAATTTCAGTAAACATCGTTAAATATCTCCGCCAGAAACGGCTTGATTTGGCACATTATCTTCGTAACGGCTTGGGCATTTGAGCAAAATTTCGGTGGCATAAAACACACCATCTTCACCCAATTTGCCTGTTAAAATGGCTTGTGCTTCATGTTGAAGCAAATCTGGCTTCACTTGATTTTCGATGTGAACAGAGATGCGATTAGCAGTGGATTCGTCGTTGGCGGCGAGATACAAAGCATACGCCAAATTTTCATTTTCGGTATTAATATGGGCAATGGTAAAATCCATAATGAGATTTTTGTCATCATATTGGATGGTGCTACCAATAACTGCGCCAGAAATCCGCACAGTTTGACCAACATATTTTGAATCGGAGAGGAGTTCGTCTACAGTGATAAAGTATTGCGCCCCACTGAATGTATTTATGATGATAAGGTAAGCAATCGCCCCAAAAATGAGGAAACCACCGACCAAGAATTTCAATTTTTCGATGTTAAGTTTTTTGGTGGGTACATCTAAGGATTTTTCCCAAGTGGTTGAAGTTGCCATAAGTCATTTTCTCCCTCTAACAATAACTATATTCTAAAGATACATGAGCCATTCACAGCCTCCTATGGACATTTGTTATTGTTTAACATGATACATGTCATTAAGCGGATATAAAAGGCAAATCGCAGTCCATTTTATAAAAAAGGAGGCATATTGCTACGCCTCCTCGTGTACGATTGCGCCTAAGCCGTCTAGGTGTGTGTATTTATTTATTCCTAATAGGCGCATGTGCATTTCAAAAACCAAAATTACATACCGAGTGTGTCGAGCAATTCTTCTAACAGGTCTTCGGCTTCGGTGAGGATTTCATCGGCATAATCTGGGTTATGGAAACCCCAGCTACCATCGGCTTCGACAAAGCTGACCAGTGTGTGAATGCGTAATGCGGTTTTTTGTTCTTCTGGCTTTTCTTGTGCTTGTGGATCCCATTCGGGATGTGCGGCATTGATTTCATCTAGTGTGGCACGGATTTCTTCAACACGCGCTTTGTTGTCTTCGATAGTGCTTTCCACAAAGAAGGTGAGGTCTTCTGGGGTCATATCATCATGCGACATGTCATGGCATGTTGTACAAGAATCAATTTGCCCTTCAACCGCATCGGTTGGGAGTAACACTTTGAAGGTATGTGATGGAATATCGCCATATTCAGCGCTGGCGGCTGTTGCTGGCATGTGACAGGTCGCGCAAACAGGACCATACAATTCATTGGAGAAATGTGGACTTGGATTTGGACCCAATCCTAAGAATTGACGACCTTCAAACATTTCGCGCATATCATGATGGACTGTTCCGCCCACTGTAATAGCGCGTGTACCACCAGATGTCCCTGTATGGCAACTCACACACAAATCATACGATTCACCGACCAATTGGTCTTCGACTTCAGATTCGCCGTGTGGAGAATGGCAACCCACGCAGGTAATGCCATATTGCATATTGGTATTGTTGACCACATCTTGTTCAAATACACCGTCTTGGTTCTTATAATCGGTGCTATGGCAACCCAAACAGCTTTCGCGTGGGGGTTCATCACCTTCTAAACTGGTAAGTGCGAGCGCATGGCGTGATTCGCTCCATGTGATGTATTGTTGGCGATGTTTCTTTTCTAAGCCGTTGGGCCAGAAATTGGCATCATCTTCTGCGCCTGTTGGGGCAACAGATACAAACATGGTTTCATCTAATGGACCACCCACAACATACCCAACTGGGTAGCCGTGTTCACCATCTGGGCTTTTGCCACGATTATGGCATTGACCGCAAATTGCAGAATCCACAGAACTCACGATGGTTTGGCGTAACGCATATACTTCTTCACCATACGGGTCTACGCCTTCGGGCAAATTCATCGCCGTTTCAACGTGGACACTCGCGGGACCATGGCAGGATTCACACCCTACCCCAATTTCGCTAAAGGTTTGTGCTTCGACATCAAAGCCAGTAGTATGGCATCCTGCACAATCTTTCAACCAATCACCCGCAGTGGCATCGACCCATGTTGCATCAGTGACATTCCATTGACCGGGTAACACGACATAACCACCATCTGCTGTAGCGGCGATATAACGTTGACGATACTTCACACCCATTGTAAAAACAACATCTTCGAGTGTATATGCACGTTCTTCGCCATTAATCGTCCCCAGACGGGTTTCTTCGCCAGCGGCAAAGTCACCTAAGACGGCAGATGGATTAGCGACAGCATCCTGAATCATGATTGGGTGAATGGTGTTGCTCCAATCACGATGTTGGTTGCTATGACATTGAAAACAAGTATCCGAACCGACATAAGTCGCGCCATCAGGTGGAAGGCTGACTGGTGCCGATATATGTGGGGTATCTGCCATTGTGACAGTGGGCGACGCGGCGAGCGTCACACCAGCAAAAACAGCAATTGCCCCTAGAACTAATAAAACGATGGCTAACCGCTTCATAATTTTTCTTAAGCCCCTTTTCTTTGCACTATAAGCAAGGCAGGGAGCCTACTGACGGCTACAATAGGCTTCTATGCTTATATATAGATTAGCAAATTTTTTGAATTTTCGCTTGTGATAAATAGATATTGAATAACATGATGAATGTCAGTTCATCTGATGAACTTAATCGCTAGTCGTAAATTCGGATATACGTTAAAATGAATAGATATAGCGGAATAGCCATCCGTCCTACTTAAATCACATATCGTAAAGGAAGTAGGCATGAAAAAATATTTATTATCTCTCTTTTTCTCGCTGACAGGCTTAATTCTTGTCATGATGGGATTATTTTTATTATCAGAAGCATATCCTGTTGCGCCCATCATCGCCCAAGATGACGAAGCAGAATATGAAGGATTACGAACCTGTTCGGAATGTCATAGCGATGTCGCACGCATTCATAGCGAAACCAGCCACTCGCTCACATTACAAGAAGTCAGTCGTAATGAAGAAGCCATCCTCGCTAATTTTGAAGATGAAGCCAACACTCCCCTCATCACCTTCCCAGATAGCGCAGAACCACGCCCACTTACTTCTGCCGATATTGCCTACACACTCGGCGCAGGAAAATATTTACAGCGATATTTATATGAAGTGGGGCGCAATGACTTGCAATTGTTGCCTGTAGAGTGGAACACCGTCACAGGAGCTTGGCAACCATTTTTATTAGATGAAACAGGTGATTGGCTCAGTGATGCTTATGATTTTGGTCAAAATTGTGCTTATTGCCACACATCAGGATTCGACACAGAACGCTTCCGTTGGGAAGATGATGGTGTCCAATGCGAGAGTTGTCATGGTTTGGGCAGTATCCATGCCGAAGAAGCCGATGGTGCTGGCAGAAATCCATCTGAGCGCGAATTGACTCGTATTAAAGAAGCCATTAACCTCAGCACCGATGCACAAATTTGTGGTCAGTGTCATAGTCAGGGGCAATCACCAGAGGCACATCCCTTCCCTATTGGGTTTATGTCGGGTGGGATACTCATCAGCGATGAAACATACTCTCTCGTATCTGTTGATGACCCGTTATTTTGGTGGGGGTCGGGAAATGCAAAGCGCACCAACATGCAATATAACGAGTGGTCTGTTTCTGAACATGCCGAAGCCGATATTACTTGTGCCTCTTGTCATTATCCCCACGCAGAAAGCGCACAACCCAATTTACTCCGCCAAGAACCTTATACCTTATGCGCTAGTTGTCATAACAATACCCCACTAGAAGATGAATCGCTCACTGATGCGTCACCGAATATCGAAATGTATGAAGGTGTGACAGTGGTCGAAGAAGTAGCAGGAATCCCTAGCGCCCATTTTAGCGCAGAAGAAGATGTCCCCGATTGTCTGACATGCCACATGCCAGATGTGCCAGTCGAAGGCTTCACCCGCCCAACCCATACCTTTAAAGTTATTTTGCCAGAAGCCGTGTTGAATGTGCCAGAAATTGCCGATGGATGCACCAGTTGTCACCAAGACCAAGCCACGCCACAAAATATGCAATTGCTCATCAACGATATTCAGGCTTCTACACGCGGACGCATTGAAGCGGCTCGCGCTCAAATAACCGATGGTTCTCCTGCATGGGTGGTAACAGCCTTAGATTTTGTCGAATCGGACGGTAGCGAGGGGATACACAATTACGCCTATACCGATGCTTTGTTGGATGCAATCGAAACCGCGCTCAACATGAGCCAACCATAAGGAATGAGAGCCATGACCCATCATAAACGCCATTGGATAATCACATTTTTCGGTATGGGGCTAACACTCATCATCGCGGGTATCCTTCCCTTGCTCCTGCCAACATCCGCCATTTCTGCACAAGAACCACCGCCGAGCGATGGTCTATACGATTTAACCGCCACCGAAATCGCCCCTACGGGCGATAACAGTTATTGTGCTGTATGCCATAGCCAAGAATTTAATACTGTGACATTAGCCGATGGATTCATCTTAAACCTATATGTATCGCCATCAGCCATTGCCAATTCTATTCATGGGACATCCAACGAAAAAGGGTTACTCGGATGTGTGGATTGTCATGGGGCAGATGCCTTTCCACATGATAATTTACCAACCGATAGACGTGCATATACCATTCAAGCGAATCAGACTTGTGTTGGATGCCACAATGAGCAAGCAACTGAATTGCAAAATGGGTTACATGAACGTGCTATTTTGGCAGGAAATACGAGCGCCGCTGTGTGTACCGATTGTCACGGAGCGCATGATGTTCAAACTGTTGCCCATGAAGCCCAATTGGTCGCAGGGGTGTGTGGCGATTGTCATACCAGCACTTATACCGAATGGCGCGAAAGCCCACACATTGAATTGAGTGATGCTGGATGTGCAAGTTGCCATTCACCACATGCACAAACACTCCGAATTACGACAGAAAGTAGCAATGATTTGTGTGTGAATTGCCATAAAGCCATGCCAGATGTTTGGGCGCACACAAAACATATCGCAGAAACCAGCGAGGTCGGTTGTATAGATTGTCATATGTACACTCACGAGAGTGATACACCCCAATTTATCAGCGATGCCCCCACAGGTCATAGCATGAATATCGAGACCCTTGCCTGTACATCTTGTCATGAAGGATTAACCCAAACCATCAGCACCGATGTGACGAATACGGTCATAGAATCGCCACACGGTGAATCACAAGACACCACCGACTCATCATCTGCCCCAAGCGATTTGGTATCTCTGTTGCAAGGACTCATCCTTGGGCTTGGGTTTGGGATTACAGGGGCGGCGGTTTTCATCACAAGAGGAAATAAGCAATCTGGAGGAGGAACAAGTCATGAGTGATGTACCAAATGAAACCGAGAATACACCTGTGGATGAAGTGGATGATTCAACACTCCTTTCACGGCGCGAATTAATTACCTTGTTGGTCGGGGCTGGCGCAACGATGGTCATGGCAACAACATTATCTGACCCTATTGCCAACCTAGCCAATGACATTTTGCTCAACCGACCAAAACCACAAGAAAGTGCCTATCATTGGGTTATGGTGATTGACCTAAGCAAATGTGTTGGCTGTGATTATTGTGTGTATGCTTGCCAAGCGACCAACGATACCACACCCGATATGCGCTGGAATATTCGTATTGAAGACGAAACCCCACAAGGCAATGTGTTCCACGTCACACGCCCTTGCCTACATTGTCATCATGCGCCATGTGTCGAAGTCTGCCCTGTTGGGGCAACCTATAGCCGTCCAGACGGGTTGGTAATGATGGATTATAGCAAGTGTATTGGGTGTCGGTATTGCCAAACCGCTTGTCCGTATGGCGCACGCACATTCAATTGGCTCGACAGAAATGATGAAAATCCACTTGTGCCAGAGTGGGGACGTCCAGAAGTTCCTCGCAGACCTCGCGGGGTTGTCGAAAAATGTACATTCTGTGTCCAACGGATAGATTATGGATTGGCGAATAATTTAACACCGGGCGTAGACCCACAAGCGACCCCTGCTTGTGTTAATATTTGCCCTGTAACAGCACGGCATTTTGGCAATCTCAAAGACCCCAATAGCAACGTGTCTAAAATTATCAATAGTCATCCGACATTACGTTTGCGCGAAGACTTAGGCACAGAACCGAGTGTCTATTACATTCCGCCAGAAGGGTTATTATAGTATGAGCGCACATGCACACGTAGAATCTGCTTATGTGTCGGTGGTAACGCCTCCTAAAAAAGGACGTTTTTCGCCTTTATTCATGGTATGGGTATTTGGGCTTGTCTGCGCGTTGGGCATTGGCGCGGTCAGTGGGCTTTATGTTTTATTCAATGGCTTAGGTGTGACCAATCTGAGCAACGCCCTCCCTTGGGGCTTGTGGATTACAGTTGACTTGTCATCCATCGCACTTGGTGCAGGAGCATTCACCCTATCGGCGGCAGTTTATATTTTTGGGATGAAACAATACGAAGCGATTGCCCGTGCCGCCGTCTTGGTCGGATTGTTGGGATATTCATCGGCGATGCTGGCGCTATTTATAGACATCGGCAGACCAGACCGCTTTTATCATCCCATCATTTATTGGAACGTCCACTCGGTATTGTGGGAAATCACCATGTGCGTGGTGTTATATAGCACTGTTTTGGTGATGGAACTTGTGCCAATCATCATTGAAAGCACATTCCTACGAAAATATAAACTCGCCATGAGCATTAGCCACCGCCTACACGGGTTAATGCCCCTCGTTGCCGTATTTGGCATGGGCTTATCATTGCTCCATCAATCGTCACTAGGTGCAACCTATGGCATCTTAACAGCTCGCCCTATTTGGTATTCGCCAAGCGCACCAGTGTTATTCATCTTATCTGCCATCGCTGGCGGGGTTGCACTCACACTACTGGTAACAATCCTAACAGGCAAATTGCTGAATAAAGAGATGGTGCCAAGCAACATTATCAATG
>CALDGT010000803.1 GCA_937942935.1 uncultured Chloroflexota bacterium
CAACAACCTAACCGAAGATGATGCGCGGTTGTTGCGTGTGGGGACTGTTTTAATTATCCCGCTTGAGGGATGCCCAAAAGATACTTTTATCACAGCCTTACCTACGCGCCCACCAACTGAAGATTTAACTCTTGTCGCAGAAGGCACACTCACCGCGACCTTTGCGCCGACAAGCGAGGCAACACCGACCATCACCGTAACCCCAACACTGACGCTCGCGCCAACGGCTTCTAACTCTGAATTACAAATAGAGATTGTGCAAGTGGTGGGTGTCGGTGATATTACCACCGAGAATATTTTTATCCGCAATAATGGCAATCTTGCCGATATTAGTGGCTGGACGTTGAGCGATGGTCAGGGAAATACATTTACATTCCCCAACGATAGACGGTTATTTAGTGGGGCAGGTGTGACTATCAATACCCGTGCTGGCACAAACACCCCAGTTGTATTCTTTTGGGGGCGAGATTTACCTGTATTTGAATCGGGTGATGTGGTAATACTCAAAAATCGGGAAGGCGAAGTGGTTGCCAGCCTCAGATTACCATGATAGAAAGAATTTGCATAAGGGCGCACTATGGCGCCCTTATTTTTTATCTATTTGGTGCTGACCTCATCGGTATTGGTGGGTGTGGTCGCAGTTGGCACAGAATCTGTTTTAATCGCCTCTGTGTTGGATGTATCCTCTAATTCATCATGAGTTAAGGGTTGTGTAGACTCTTCGACAGTAGGTGTAGGTGACTTGGCTTTTTCTAAGGCTTCAATCAAATCGCCCAAGGTGCGCGGGTGGACTGGCTTTACCAAAAGGCGGTCTTGGGGATGTAATTCACCTTCTAATGTCCGAGCAACCAGCATATTCGCGGTTGAGATAATGACAGGGATAGTTGCATAACTCGGCGAGGCACGTATCTTTTTATATAGATAATGCCCAGAAACTTCTGGCAAATTCATATCCAAGATGATGATATCTGGAATTTCGGCATCAAGTCGCTCTAGGGCAACCTTACCATTGGTGATTTGCTCACATTCATAGCCCAATACCCCAATTGTCAGGCGGTAAATTTCTCCGATTTCTTTGTTATCCTCAATGATGAGTGCTTTTTTTGTTGTCATCCCCGCTATACCTTCTTCATAATCTGAGTGATTTGCTTATTATAACGCATTTGTTGACTACGTAAAGAATTTGTGCCAAAATATTTATAACTTGCTTGTGAAAAATGGAGCAAAAAGAGGGATATGATATGTTAGAACGTTGGCAATCTGAAATTGACCGTGAACTTGAAAAATTAATGAACCAAGAAGATATAAAAAGCCTCCCCGGTACTGGTAAACCACTGAATTTGAATGATGAGGCATATGTGCCAGATGATATGCGGATGGCGTATCGTATTTTGGCACAAAATGATATGGCGCCCGATTGGATTATGATGGCAAAGGATATTGAGCAATCTATGAGCCGATTGCGTGGTAGTATTGCTAATCATTTACGAGTGTATCGGGATGCGGTAACACAAGCGCAAAAAATGGGGTCATCGGCACATCTGCAAAATGCCGAAGGGGTTTGGAATAATGCCAAAAAATCACTCCAAGCGCAAGTCAAACAGCATAATGATATGGTATTAAGTTTTAACCTCAAAGCCCCCAAAGGGATTGCTCATCATGCTATTTTTGATTTGGATAAAGAGATAGAAAAGCAAAAATAATCGGTTGCCCATTTGAGCTATTTTGTGATAAACTGTGAATCATCACCGATGAATAGAGGTTGATTCCAGATGCCACAACAAGCCCTTTATCTAAAATGGCGACCAAGCGATTACGATGAACTTATTGGACAAGAACATATCACCCGCACTCTCCGCAATTCATTGAAGGCGGATAGAATTCGTCATGCGTATCTTTTTAGCGGACCACGCGGGACAGGCAAGACTACCACCGCCCGTTTGTTGGCGAAAGCCGTGAATTGCACCCATCCCGACCCCGATAAACGCCCATGTAATGAATGTGCGGTTTGTGTTGCGGTCAATGAAGGGCGATTTTTAGATTTAGTCGAAATTGATGCCGCCACGCATACAGGTGTGGATGATGTGCGTGATTTGCGTGATAAAATTGCCTTCAGACCGGGGGAGGGCAGGTATAAAGTCTATATCATAGACGAAGTACATCGGTTTACGGGCAATGCGTTTGATGCTCTCCTCAAAACCCTAGAAGAACCCCCCGACCATGCGATTTTTGTATTGGCGACCACCGAAATCGAAAAAGTGCCAGCGACTATCAAAAGCCGTTGCCTACAATTTGAATTTCGGCGTGTCTCGCTGAGGGAAGTTGCAGACCGTCTGGAAAAAATTGCCCGTTCTGAGGGATTAAAAATAGACCGCGCCGCCCTAGAATTGATTGCCAGACAAGGGACGGGCAGTGTGCGCGATAGTATTAGTTTGCTTGACCAAATCGTGAGTGACCCTCACGAAAATATCACCCTCGAAGTCGCTCGGCGCATTTTAGGCACAGCCGATATGGGCGCGGTGAAAGATGTCATCGAGGCACTCGCACATGAAGATGTGGCGCGTGGGTTGCAGGTGATTCACACCGCGATAGATACAGGCAGTGACCCGCGTCAATTTGGGCAACAAATTGTCGAACATTTGCGGGCGATTTTGCTCACTCAAACGGCTAGTCCAGACCTTGTAGAAGCCTCTCAAGAAGAGAAAGTCTTTTATCTACAAGTCGCGGGGATGGTTGACCGCGCAAAATTGCTCCGTATGGTGCGAATTTTTAATGATGCAGTGAATGATTATAAAGGCGGATGGCAACCCCAACTTGCTTTAGAACTTGCGCTTATTGAAGGGATTCGCCAGCCACAAACAGAGCAAGTAGTGGTACAACAAGTGATTCAACAAGCGCCGATAGCATCATCACAACCACCCAAAAAATCGGCTCCGCCACCACCAGAAGAACCAATACCCACAGGCGCACCGCCCCTCATCCCCAAACAAAAAATTTCGCAAGATTGGGGGCAATTGCTGAAGGTGTTGCATGGGATTAACAAGAATGCACCTGCTGTATTAGAATATTATCGGGTGCAAAAAGTAGAAGGTAATGTTGTGTATCTGGCGACAGAAAATCAGCTTTATTTTGACCGTCTATATAATCAGCCAGAAAAATTAGGCGTGATAGAAGAAGCCTTTAAGCGTATGTACCAACATCGGATGCGCGTTCAGGTGACATTGGTATCGGATATTAATCAACTAGACCGCGAATTTGACCCTCATATTAATGACCCAATTCTTCAAGAAGCAGTAGAATTGGGTGGGGAAGTGAAAAAAGATTCGCCCAAAACACGTAAAAAATCAAAATCGAGTGAGGATGGGTCATGACATCATTATCACGTAGGCAATTTTTGGCGGGATTGGGGGCTGGTGGATTATCTTTATTGGCACCTTCAATGATGCAAACAATCACACGAGGGGCGAGTTTAGATAAAATTATCTATGTTATCAACAAAGGGCGC
>CALDGT010000804.1 GCA_937942935.1 uncultured Chloroflexota bacterium
AAAAATGGGTGTAAAAGAAGTGTTGCTCATCGCCCAAGATACCACCGATTATGGCTACGATTTGGGACTCAAAGACGGATTAGCGCATTTGCTGAATGAAATTGTCAAATATGCGCCAGACATCCCTTGGATTCGGGTGATGTATGCTTATCCGGGGTATGTCACCGATTACCTGATGGAAACCATGGCGAAGCACAAGCAAATTTTGCCCTACTTGGATATTCCCCTCCAACATGGGCATCGTGAGACGCTCAAGCGGATGAAACGCCCCGCTAATATCGAGTGGGTATACGAGACGATTGGCAAATTACGCAAAACCATCCCCGAATTAGCGGTACGCACGACCTTCATCGTGGGGTATCCGGGTGAGACCGATGAAGAATTTAATGGATTGGTGCAATTTGTCAAAGATTTGGAATTTGACCGCGTTGGGACATTCAAATATAGTTACGAAATTGGCACCCCAAGCGCCGATTTGCCCCACCATGTGCCAGATGATGTTAAACAAGCACGTTATGACCAATTGATGGCGCTCCAACAAGGCATTAGCCTCAAGAAAAATCAAGCCATGATTGGCAAAACCATCCCTGTTCTGATAGAAGGGCATGGCGCGGGCGAAGATGAAGATGGCAACGACACAGGCGATATGCTCAGTTTGGGGCGGAGTTATCGGGATGCCCCCGAAATTGATGGCTATGTCATCATTGAAGGTGAATTGCCTGTTGGCGAAATTATCCCTGTGCGGGTGACAGGGGCGACCACCTATGATTTATTCGCCACAGTCGAGACGGGCGCACCGCAAATTGTGGCGGGCAAAAAATATGGCGAAGGCATGATAGATTTAGGCGATGTGAAATAAGGGCAGGAAACTCTATGCAAAGACGGGATTGGGGAATTGCCCTATTTTTAGGGCTGATTCATGTGGCAACGGCATTAGGACACAAATGGTTTTTTGGTCTGACGATGTATTATGCTGATTGGAGTAGCAATTGGCACGCCATACCCCTCCCGTTATTGCGCGAGAATTTATGGGATAGCCTGTTTTATTTGCACTATCAACCACCTCTCTATAATTTATTCGGCGCTATATTCATCAACCTGTCGCCCGATTATTTCCGCGAATGGATTTGGTACATCAACATCGGGTTATGTGCGCTGATGGTGGTCATGTTGTATGTCATCGGCAAAACGATTATCCCCAACCGAAAAATAATTATCCCATTGACATTGCTATTCGCCCTCAATCCGACCTTTATCATTCACCAAGCCTCGCTCATTTATACCATTCATGTTACCTTTGGATTGACGCTGAGTGTATGTGGTGTGGCACTGTATCAACAAACCAAAAAAACGCGCTATTTGGGATTCGTGACACTCGGCGCAGTGATAACCATCCTCACGCGGTCTAGTTTTTTGGTCTTTCTGCTCATCCCCATTTTGATTTATATCGGTATCCTCGCCGAAAATCGTTGGAAGCGGGTTGTTTTGGTTGGGTTGCTCATTAGTATCCCTGCTTGGGGTTGGTTTATCAAAAATATGGCGATGTATGGCATTATTTCGAGCAGTGGCGCAGGTTATAACATGCTGACCATCGCCAGTGCCGATTATAGCCGTCATGCCTTACAAAATTTGGTGCGCGAGGGTGTTTTAGATGATACCGTCCTCATGCCAAAAGTCCCGCCATCGTTATTCATCCCACTCGGATACGATAAGACCAGTGATGTGCCATTATTGGCGCTGAATACCTTGCATAATATCAATATCCCCGATATTTTTGCGCGGATGATGAAAAACGGGGTGGCGCTCATCCGCCACGACCCGATTCAGTATTTATTTAATGTGTATCGGGGTTACAAAATTTTCAATATTATCCCGTATGACGATTCAAAACCGGTTGAATGGCATTCCGATTGGATGTATCAGTGGGATTGGCGACGGGCAGTGGTTGTTTATGATGACCTCACCGACTTGCTCATGCACGGGCGACAAATCATTGAGCCAATAACTGCCCGCTTGGGGATTATATCGGTCAATTCATGGTTATTTTTTCTCATCCCCGTGAGCTTATTCGGGTTTTGGCTGGCGACATTGGGGCAAAATCGGCTGAATTTGCGAAAATGGATAACGCACATCCGCCAACATGCCACACTGTATTTAGTCGCATTTTATGCGCTGTATGGTTTGTTGATATACACCTTTTTGGAAATTGGCGAGAATGACCGTTTCCGTGGGGAATTAGAACCGTTTTACTTTTTGATGATTGTGGCGGTGGGGTATCACTTTTTATGGAAATCGGCGTATAAACGGCGTTATTGGGTGTTCTTTGGCGGGTTGCTCATCGGATGGATAGGATTCGCCATGCTGATGGATTATCCCTATCTCCGAAAACCTGCTTATACTGCACCACTTCAAGCCGATGGTGTGGCAGATGGTCATGTATTTGGTGATGTCCTCAAATTGACATGGCGTGAGCCAATTATTTCTGACCATGAAGGGCTGGTCGAAATCCCTCTGTATTGGGAAATTTTGCACCCCACAGATGATATTTATAGCGCCACCATTCAATTGATAGATAGCCAGCAAAATCGGATTACGGGGATAGATGTGGTGTTGGGGTCTGCCATGCCACCCTTTATCACGACATCGCGTTGGCATGTGGGGAAAATCATGCGCGAATCGGTGATTTTAGAATTGCCCAAAGATGCGCCGCCGATTGCCGATGTGATGGTAAATGTGTTTATAGATACCGATTGGCAAAATTCGCTGGTCTATTCACTCCCCGATGGCACACCCACAGGCGATAAATTCTTGCGTCTGCAATCGTTTGGGATGAGTCGGGAGGGTATTTATCCTCAAGCCGATATGCCTTCCACACAATTCAGACTAGGAAATGATGTGCAGGTTGCGTTTATATCGAGCAGTTTTGACAATGGGATGCTCACCTTAGAGGGGGTGATGACCGCCACATCAACACCCACACAAGACTATATCCTATTTTTTCATGTTTTGGATTTGAATGAGAAAATGGTGCAACAATCGGATAGCCTGTATTTGGTGGATAGTTGGACGACATCGGCACTTATTCCACAGCGCCCCATCCACTTTACCCGTAACATTGCTTTGCCTTATGCGACTGATATGATGGAATATGTGGTGAAATTTGGGGCGTATACATTGCCGAGTGGTGCGCGGATTCCGCTTTATGATGCGGATGGGGTGCGCTTGCCAGAGGATGTGGGTGAATGGGGCAGGGTGCAAGTGATTGACGAGTAGTGCCACATTTTTCTACAATGAAGATAATCACTATCAGTAGAAAGTTGTGAAATAATGTCTTTGCAAGAATTAGAACGATTTGTGAATGGATTAAACGCTACAGAAAAAGCCTATTTGCTCGAAATTGTCTCGCGTGATTTAGTTGGGGCATTTCCAAATATTGATAAACATCCTGCTGTGTTGGGTGGCGAGGCTCATATTGTGCGAACACGAATCCCGATATGGGTTTTGGTTAATTTGCGCGATTTAGGGATGTCAGATGCCGATATTTTAGCAAGTTATCCCACATTGCGCCCAGAAGATTTGCTCCATGCGTGGGTATATGCTCGCGCTCATGCCGATGAGATTCAAGCGACTATCAACACCAATGAAATGGCATAGTGTATGCGTTTCTATGCCGATGAAAATTTTCCTATGCCTGTTATTATTCACCTGTGTGCAATTGGGCATGATGTTTTAACAACGCTTGAAAGTGCTAAGGCTGGTCAAGCCATCCCAGATGAAGATGTTTTGGTGTTTTCATCAGAAAATCAGCGCATTTTATTAACATTTAACCGCAAGGATTTTATTCGATTACATCAACAAAATCCGAATCATGGGGGGATTGTTGTATGTACGGTGGATGCAAATTTTGAACAATTAGCTAGGCGTATAAACGAAGCCTTAACAGGTATTGCGGATATGCGAGGCTTTCTGGTGAGGATAAATCGCCCTCAAAATATAGAATAAAGTTACTCTGAATTTTTGCCTTCGCGCTCATTGCCCCGCTTAAAATTACCTGTGACTCGCGCCATAATCAGTTGAGCTTCTTTATCATCTGCGTCTTCAAGTTGTGCCAAAATTTTTTGCGCTTTGCCACCACTCACTGTGGTAACATGCTTATTGTGCCAATAAATTAGCAATAAACCTGCTTTGGTGACATCATAGGTGAATACTTCTTCATCTAAAATGCCTCGTTTATCTTCGTT
Organism: uncultured Chloroflexota bacterium; assembly: GCA_937942935.1. Lineage (GTDB taxonomy): Bacteria > Chloroflexota > Anaerolineae > Aggregatilineales > Phototrophicaceae. The sequence goes on from CALDGT010000804.1 coordinate 4,242, forward strand.
TTCGCGCATTGTTGTTATCCTTTTGTGATGATGGCATCCACTTCAATTTCGACCAACAATTCTGGTGAAATGAGTGCTTTCACTTCGACCATCGTGGAGGCGGGTTTGATTTGGCTAAAAAATTCGCCATGCACACGCCCAATCGCTTCCCATTGTGTGATGTCGGTGACAAACATGCGTGTGCGAATCACATCCGATAAATTCGCGCCACAGGCGATGAGCGCCTTCTCGATTTTTTGGATGATAAAACGGGTTTGTGCGCCAGCATCCCCAAGCCCAACCACCGCACTATTTTCATCTACGGCGGTTGTCCCCGATACTGCTATCCAATTCCCAATCCGTACCGCCCGTGAATAACCCACAATTTCTTCCCATTGTGTGCCTGTGGTGATATTTTTGCGTTCACTCATGTTCTTCTGCTCCCTCTTTATCAACTTCGGCGATGATTTTTTGCAAATCGCCCCCACGTTTCATCATAAAATGGTCAAAATCGCGGGCGACATACGTATTCAGAAAGACATCCCGCGCTTCTGCGATAATATCCCGTTCCCGATACCGCCCCGAAATATGATTGAGGATGAGTGCCTTCACACCCATTTCTGAGGCGAGGGTTGCGGCTTGGTGTGCTGTGATATGCCCATACGCTTTGGCTTCTTCGGCTTCGCTTTCTAAAAATGTGGATTCGATGATGAGGGTATCGGCATCTTGGACATATTGGCGCAAATTATCTGTTCGCCCTGTATCGCCCACATATACCAATTTTGCTCCGTGTACCGTGTCGCCCAAGACCATATCGGGGGTGATAATCCGCCCATCTTCGAGGGTGATGGTCTCGCCACGCACCAATTTCCCGCGTTCTGCGTTGTTGGGGATTCCAAGCGCCTCTGCTTTATCCGCTAAGAATGGGCTACGGTCTAATTCTTGAAAAATAAAACCAAAATTCCCGCCCCCGCGATGTGTGACAGGGAAGGCGCTCACAAGAAATTCTTTGGTGCGGAACATGCGCCCCTCGCGCAAATCGTATAGATGAATGGGGATAGGCGGACGCTCATCACGTAAGACCACTTCGTAAATAAGGCTTTCTACGCGGTCTAGGGCAGGCTTTCCACCCCAAATTTCAATTTCTTCAATGCTACCCCAACGGACAAAAGTCGAAATGAGTCCACCCAAGCCCAAAATATGGTCAAGATGTCCATGTGTGAGCAAAATTTTATTCAAACGCTTATAACCTAAGCCACTCCGCAATAATTGGCGTTGTGTGCCTTCGCCACAATCCACCATAAAGCGATGCTCCCCCGCCAAAATCACACACGAGGGTAATCCACGATGAATGGCAGGCGCGGATGCAGATGTGCCTAAAAAGAAAATTTCAAACATCTATTACTCCGTCACAACCATAATTTTGCCCAAAAATAGGCTTGTGGAACGGGGTACACCATTTTCTAAGACATCCAAACGGATGCCAGATGTATCTTGATACCCGCCAATAGACAAAATATATTCGCCTGCCGGAAAGTTATCGGGCAAAATAACATTGGTCGCTTGTACAAACACATCGCGGTCTTGCAAGAAACGTGCTTGCAAATTGAGGACGTCGGTATTGGCAGGTGGACGCGCACCGGGGTCAATGAGGATATGTGTGAATAAGCGTAAATCTGGGGGAACTGTGCCTTGTGTGCGCCAATAAGTGACAACACGGACTGTTTGCGATGGCAAATATACCCCGCCTGTGTTGGCATCCAATAAATAACCGAGCAATGTTAAATTTCCGCCAAAGCTAATTGGGGTATGCACAGGGTCACTTTGAGGCATATCTCCGTTGGGGGCATAACTCACGGGTGGACCCGCTTCGCCCACCAATTGCCCAAGACGGTCTGCGAGGACTTGTTCGGCATCGAATACAAATACCCCATCTAATGGCAAGTTGAGGGCATCGAGTGGTTGAAGTTGATAGAGCCATACCTTAATTTCGGCATCTGCTGTCTCAAAAATGCTGGTGTTGGGTATGATGACTTCTTGGCGTGCGCCACCGTTGGTCATGACAAACCCCATATTGCAATCTACATAGCGCAGTGGAGTGCGGTCTACCCGGTTGAGATGCAAATTGAGCAATTGCGAATCGCTCAAGGTTGGTGCGCTTGGAGATTGCCCCACCTGAAATCCACAGATGACCATCGGGGTATCTCCCCCACGGTCAACATGCGCCGCCAGTCGCCCAATACGGCTTAAATAACCGGTTTGGACTTGGGGTGTTTGTTCCCAATTATCAAAAAAGTCGGTATATGTCCATGTGCCATGTGCCACAATCAATCCCAACACAGCGACACCTGCAAGGCGTTGTGTGGTGAGATTTGGCAAGTAACTGATAATGAGTTGCAATGCCAAGCCGATATATAACCCAATGAATGGGATGAGTGTGGCGAGGTTGGCAAAATTGGGTGCATTGGGTGAGAATAAATAAATGGGACTAAGGATGGCTGTCCCTATCAACATGAGGGCATACCGAGGTTGTTTGCGTCCCCAAATGGCTATCCCAATCCCGATGAATAACAACATGGCGCTAATTGGGTCTAATAATGGACGGTTAGGGAAATTTACCCAAACATTAGCATCACCAACGCCGACCAATCCCACCAGAGAATTGACCAAATCGGCTAGAATATCGCTCACTTGTGTTCCACCAAGTCGGTCTATCCCGCCCAATCCCGGACGGCGAATGGTTGATATGATATAAGGTATAGACATGATGATGAGGATGAGCAAGCTAAAGCCGATATAGCTCAACCGTCTGCGCGACATAGACCGCCGAGAACGGAGCATATAAATGATGAATAACAAGCTCACCACAAGGATAAATAATCCTGCTGGATGAATATAAATGCCTAATCCCAAAAAGAATCCGAGTGCGGCGGCGATGATGGTGTTATCGCCCCGTTGCCACCGCCTGCGATATACTGGCATGGTCATAGTGATGAGCAATAAAACTGCCGCGCTCACCGCAGGGAGTAATGCCATTGGCGAAATTTGCCGAGAGAATACAATCGGCATGAACATCACTGCCAAAACTGCCATGCTCCCTAAACCCGCAATTTCCCCAAAAATACGCCTGCCGATGGCATAGACACTGGCAAGGGTGATAAGTCCCATCCAGACCGAGAAAATGCGATACCCAAATGTACCTTTACCTGTTAGGGTGGTGACAAGCGCCAGCACTACATGATAAATGCCTTCGCGCCCTTGATTACCTAAATTATAAAAAACTTCGATATTGCCTTCGCGGGCGGCTTCGGTGATGCGGATGCTATTAACTTCTTCATCTGTATAACCAACTGGAAGTGTGGTCAAGTCTTCTGTACGAAGAAATGTCGCTCCTAATAAGATGATAACTGCGAGGACAAAACTAACACGACTAGACAAAATGGTTATCCTTTAGATGATGGGCAAAACGGTGAGAATCGCCTTAAAAGCAATATTTCATAAGCATGAGGATAACAAACCTAGTCGTGTTAGTCAATATTTTATAACGAGCCTGCCCACGCACTAAGCGCCAAAACACATACACCCAAGCCAACATTCACCCATGTGAGGCGAATTTCGCGTTTTCTGAGGGCGTCATAGGCAACCGAATCGGCTTTTTGGCGTTCAATGAGGATGGTTGTTCGTTCTAATGCAGGAAAGACGGCATATTGTAAAACCAGACCACTCAAGACCATACCGATAATTGCCACATGTTTGATGAGCATCACCCGACTCCATGTATTTTCAAAGGTCATCACACCCTCATAATTGGGGTCGAGGGACATTTGGATGAGTCCTGTGGTGATGAGGATGGCGAGTGCTAAATTGCTCATAGGGGCAAATTTTTTGCGGAGGCGACTGAGGAGGGCATATAATGTGGAACTCGATTCAAGTGTGCGACGCATTTCGGGCCATACCAAAAGGGTTGTGATGAGTAACCCACCAATCCAGATGGCGGTGGCGAGCAGATGAAAGAATAAACTGATGGCGAATACGGTGCTATCGGGCATATCAAACACCTTTTATAAAATAATAAACGGGCGAGGATTATTCCCCGCCCATAAAATGAATCGTTATTGGCTATTTTTGCGTGTCGCAGACCAAGCGGCGACTGCATCAAAGGCTGGTCGTCTTGTCCAATTGGGTCCCAAAATCGAATAGGGAACATTGTCATTGGTCGCATCCCAACCGAGTTGCGGACCATAATTCAAATTCCAAATGTTGGCAATCCAGACAAAGCCCCATTCTTCCATGTTATCGAGGGCTTCGACAATCCATGTCGCTTGTTCTTGGAGGGTGTTGTCTTTTGCAAATTCAAAATTTTGGGGGTAGGCATCTAAATCTTCTACCGTTGCCCAGCCAAATTCGGTCACACATAATTTTTGTGTTCCGCCCGCCGATTGAATTTTATTGGCATAAGTGGTGAGGGTGCTACGGAAACTCCAGCTTGGATGACGATTGTCAAATGGACCTCTAAATTCGGCGGTGGGGTCGTTGGGGACGGTATCCCAAAATTCGCTGGGGCTGATGTTATATCCGTTATGATGTGCGCCAAAACAATCGGCATGGTCTAATACGCCTGCTTCGATGAGTTGATCTACATAAGCAAAATCATCTACAACCAATGTGATACCGCCCTCGCTGATATTCACGCCTGTGGGGGATGGGGCGGCGCTGATGACGATAATACCGGGGTCAATATCTTTAATGGTACGGTTTGCCACGCGCAACAATTGAACATAATCGCTGGCGCTCACACCTGTACTCGCACCCCATTCGCGGATAAGGTTGGTTTCGTTCCACACCTCAATCGCATGAATCATGCCCGGATACCGATTGAGCATGGCTGTGAGGAAATCGGCAAAGTCTTGGTCATTGGCAGGTGGACCCTCGTTGGTGAAATCGGCATTGGGTTCACGCGACCATTCTGGTGCGGCGACCACCGAAAGCAAGACCTGAATCCCATATTCCTGCGCGATTGGCAGGGCTAAATCGAGTTTTGCCCATAAATATTCACCCTTGGTTGGTTCAACTTCTGCCCAACGCAATTGCATTTTCATCCACGATAATCCCAATGCTTTGACTTCATTCATCCAGACTCGTTGGGTATCGGGGTTGAAATCGGTGGAATTTTGTACCTGAATGCTTGCCACAAATCCGGTTTGATTCACTGGTAAAAGGGTGGCAGTTGGGGCGGGTGTGTTGGTCGCCTCAAATTGTTCGGGTTGAACAACTTGTGCTTGTGCCACTGTAATCGGTGTTTCGGTTGGGGCGACTGCTGGTTGTTGAGTGGCTTCTGATACATTTGCCGATTGTGCCACGATAATGCCTGCATCGGTTTGTGGGGTTTGGGATGGGCGAATTTGTGGTGTGATGGTCGGTCCCGCAGGTGGTTGTGGGGTGGGAGTTGCGGGGAGCGACACACTGCTTTGTGCAGAAATGGGTGATTCACCACCACTATAGGTCAAATAGACCGCAAAAAATACTGCCAAGCCGATGGTTAGGCTGATGGCTGTCCACATGACGGCAAATCCGCGAATTTGCCGTTTGACTGTTGTTCGTTTTGCCATATTGCTAATATCCTTTCGATTTGAATATTGTTTTAACAGATGTGTAAGGGCAGAAATATTGCACTCTTACGAGATAATTGGCTAAAACAGGGCGTTATGTAAGGGCTTGCCATGACAAGCCCTTGCTAGAAATAGGATTATCTATCGTGCGCCAGACAGGGCGCTACAGGCGGGACAACTGCCATCGGGTCTAATGATGGCAAAACCTGCCATTGGGTCGGCATCATAACGGGTGAAATCTACATTCCACACAATCATCAATCGGACACGCCCTGTTTGCGATGAATACGATGCCGCGCCTGCTAACCAAGCGGCTTGCTGGTCTAATGTGGTCGCGCCACCCCATCCGAAAAACGGTGGCAAAGACCCCAACCCTTCTGGGGTGAGGTATCCCAATTCCGTGATACATAATGGCACAGCACCCCCTACCAACGACCAATAGGTATCTATGAGGGTGGGTAGGTAGCGGGTGTAATAATCGCCTCTGGGGTCTCCAGATGTTGCTTTTGGTGGGACAATCCCTTCGTTATAATGCAAGCCCATGCAATCCATATAATTGGTTGCACCCGCACTAACCATATCGCGCACAAAGCGGTCATCATTGACCACCTGACCGGGGAATGCGCCTTCTGCACCTGTGGGGGCAGGCGCACCTGCAATCACAATCACATTGGGATTGCGGGTTTTAATCTCGTTATAGGTGGCGCGGAGCAACGCGGCGAAGGTCGTCCCAGAAATTTGACCACGGGGCCATTCGCGGTCTAAATTGGGTTCATTCCACACTTCAATGGCATCGGGACCTAATGCCGCCACTTCTCCAGCGAATTGGGCGAACTGGGGGATATAACTTTGAATATCATTCATCTGATTGGGGAATCCGACAAGCCCTATCAATATCTTAAATCCATTGCTATGGGCGGTGCGGATGATTTCGGCGGCTTCTGCGGTTGTTGACCCGACGCCATATTTTAGTTGTACTTTCATCCATGTCATGCCTGCATTTTTCATGGCAGAAATAGCACGTTGGCTACCTGCGCTGGTGACATGCCCACCATATTCAAATCCACGCAAAATACTCCCAGACCCCGGTCGAATTGCGGCACCGCCACCTGTGATGGGATTTTCTTGCATCACTACGGCTGGATTCGTTGGGACAATTGCCATGAGAGTTGGCGTTGGGGTTGGGAAGGGGCGTGGTGTTGGCTGTGATAATGGGGTGGGTGTGATGGTCGGTCCTGCCAATGCTACCGCGACACCGCGTCTTGGGCTGGTATCGCCTGCGCCAACGACTTCAACATTCACCGCATAATTGCCATCTGGCGCGACTAAGGTGAGGTCAATTGTCTCGCCAAGGCTGGTCATAAATTCGCTTACCACACCGTTGATACTTTCGATTCGCCATTGGAGCGCCAAATCGAGGGGGGTATCTTGAGATTGCGTGCCAATTTTATACCCTTGAACGGCGTTCAATACACCAGCCATTGCCCCGTTATTGAGCAAATCAGAAAAACCAATTCCGCGTATAGCAAATGGTCTAAAATTCTCCATACGAAAACGGAGTGCGTTTTCGGTGGTCAGCCATACTCGCGCCAAAGCCGAGCCGTTATCGGCTAAATAATCTACAAATGGGGTTTGAACAGATCACTTCACGCCCGCTGCTGCATAAATTCTTT
>CALDGT010000805.1 GCA_937942935.1 uncultured Chloroflexota bacterium
TTTCAATCATGCAGGCACACAAATTGTTACCAGTGGATTAGACGGCACAATCCGGCTGTGGGGAATAGGTGATTAATCTATAGTGCAACCGCGGGGTGATTTTAGAATGTGTGAGCGTAGGCATATCATGGGGGGATAGTGGGTGTCGCCCCATGCGCGATTGGGTATGATAGGAGCATCTGGTCTGATAGTCACACAAAAAGGGTTTACGAGATGCTCCGCCTAATTATCACCTTCATTTTCATCAGTTTGATATTGATTCCTGCCCATGCTCAACCGACCAACCCGCCCATCACCCCCGATAATATCCACCAATTACAGCAACAGTATGTGTTTGGGCGCGGATATGTATACGAAACGACTTATACCCCAGATGGTGAAAATTTGCTTGTGCAAGCATCCACTGGCTTATGGCACTATGACGCACAAGATTTATCCATCGAAACACAACTCGATATAACAGGACGGTTTTTGGGTTATTATCTTGATGGGCGTTATATGGTGTTCATGCAAGAATCGAATACCCTTCAGATTTTTGATGGCACAACAGAAACGCTTATTTATGAAGTGGCGCTTGGGGACGACAATTATCAATTTAACGGTTTTAGTGCGGATGGTCGGCATCTTTTTACCACCTACCATAATCGTGAAACCCGCGAACATCGGGTGGAGATATGGGAACTTGAGAGTGGCAATATTATTTCAATGATTTCGGGAATCTCTGTTTCTGAATTAACGATGGATGATGAACGAGTCATTATTAAAGCGCCTTACGATGACCGCACGTATATGGTTTGGGATAGGACAACACATACTCTATCTTCATCTCTCGATGGCACAGAACGCTTCTCGGTGGCTGATGCAAGATTTAATCCAGATGGCACGCGATATATACTGTCTAGCGATTATAATGCGTACTTATATGATGTTTCCAGCGAAATGCTTATTCAAGAATTGTTACTATTTGAAGATGATTATCACAATTATATTTCCGGAATTTTGAATTATGCTTTTACACCCGATTCGCAATATATTTTGGTCGCTGGTTATAATCATAACTGTTATTGTGGAGATTATGGGACTTTTATTTTTGATGGATTGACGGGGGATTATATTCAAGACATTCCCCGTCCTAACATTGGCAAAATAACATTTAGCCCAACGGGAGAATATGTTAT
>CALDGT010000806.1 GCA_937942935.1 uncultured Chloroflexota bacterium
TGATTTAGAGACTTATCAAGATATTCAAACACGCGAAGAGATTGTTTGGAGCATTGGCTGGTGCGATGAAAATAGCAATTCATACGCGGCTGTGATTGTCCCGCATATTCAACCGCGAAGCATATTCGTAAATGACTCTTTAACCATACACCTTGTCCCGAATACAGACTCGGCATGGCGATTGATGATGCAAGCAATGCCTGATGATAAGCCGATTTATCACTGGACGGGGTATGATAGTGGAATGATGAAAAAGTCTGCTCCTATGGATGTTCAAAACACATTAGCACCTCGTTTGAGCGATTTGCACGCTATCTTTAAGAAGACTGTGTGTTTTCCGATAACAAGCCTGTCTATCAAGACGGTTGCTACGTATCTAGGATTTCGTTGGGCAGGGTATGATGATTATTTGCAAGCCTATTTTGATTATCGTCATTGGCTAAAGACAGGTGATAATCGCCATTTGTTGCAATCAGTGAATTATCAGGTGGATGATGTTAAAGCACTTGCAATTGTATGGCGTTATTTGGTTCAGCATATACCATAATAAATTTTTTTTATAAATTATTGCTGGCTACTAGCCTATTTCGCAAAAATGCGCTATGCTATATTACAAACGGTTATAAGGATGTTAGAATATGGTAATGTCAGGACAACGAGCGCAAAGCATCTTAGTGATAGAAGATGATGAAGATACCGCAGAAATGGTTTGTACCCTTTTAGAAACCGCGGGCTATGAAGCCGTGTCGGTGGGTAAAGGTGGCACGGCACTCGATGAAATTGCCATGCTCTCACCCGATTTAGTGCTTTTAGATATTCATCTGCCCGATATGAACGGGTTAGAAATCCTCAAAAAAGTGCGCTCTCACTCATTTTTGCCAATGATTGTGATGAGTGGTTTTGAGCGTGACCGCGACCGCGTGGTAGCGTTAGAAGCGGGTGCTGATGATTTTATGTCGAAGCCGTTTTCGCCAGATGAATTGGTGGCGCGGGTAAAAGCCTTGTTGCGTCGTGTAGATTGGATGCCCAAACCCGAAACACAACTCACGGTGCGTAAATTGGAACTGAATTTGCCCCGTAGACAAGCCACAATTAACGGCAACCGCTTGAACCTTACACCAATTGAATATAATATTTTACTCACCCTGATGCGTCATGCAGGCAAGGTTATTACGCATGATGACTTGTTGCAAGCCGTTTGGGGAGATAGTTATCGGGGTGATTATTCGGTTTTGCGGGTGAATGTATCTCGGTTACGCCAAAAATTAGAAGAAAATCCGCGCCGTCCATCTTATATTGTCACCGTACCCGGCAGGGGTTATTGGATGCCGATTGGTCGTTAACTCAAAATATAGATTCTTTAGACATCTTGTGTTACCCTTACTTTTATTCTGATATTGAATGACAAAGAAAGGGTCTCAATGTGTTTGCAGATGATATAATATTGCCGAGTATTTATGACCGTATCGGCATGGCAGATTTTTCTGCCAACCTGACCCCTAAACTAGTAAATTTTGCACAGCGTAATGAATGGGCAGGCAGGCGCATTTTGGATTTGGGGTGTGGCACAGGGGCTTCTACCTTATGGTTTACTGCTTACGGATATAATGTTACAGCAGTGGATTATAATCCTGCGATGTTGACTCAGCTCAAATCTGCATTAGATAAAAAAGGGCATACCGCCACCCTCACACAAGCTGATGCTCGGCAACTTCCTCCGATGACGATGATTGATATGGTCATCTCATTAAACTTATTTAATGAACTTGATAGTGTGCGTGATTTAGAGACTGCTCTCAAACAGGTGAGTGGCATCCTTGCTAGTGGGCGGTTTTTTATTTTTGATATGTATACCATAGAGGGACTTGCTCAACGGGGTATGGTCGAAGAAGAACGTTTATATGATTCCGATGATTTAACAGTTTTTGTGCATCGGCATTATGATTATGACCGCCAACTCTCGACATTAGACTATGATGTATTCACCCGTCAGCAAACAAATGGCTGGAATCGGGCAAAGACCAAACGAATTTTACGCGCCTATCCTCTCCTCGCATTGGCGACATTAATCAGACGGACTGAATTTGAAATTGTGGCGTTGTTAGATACCCAACTGAATGTCGTAGATGCATCCAATCCAAAGGCGTCGCGTGTTGTGTTTGTTCTTAGAAAGCAATAGGATGGATTTGGATAGATGATAACAAATTCTCAAGAAAACCCTCAAACTTTACGCTTACCTGTAGACCCAGAACCGACCTCATTGCGCTTAATTGTGTTATCTTCTTTTCTAGTTGGGTTGGTTTTGGGGGTATGGCTATCTGATATTGCATTTCGATGGGGAACTTGTTCTATGCTTGGATTTGGTGTAGGAATTGCGAGTGGGGTTATCGTGATGCTCATCACCGAAAGATTGCTCAGACCCATTTGGAAATCGGATAGATGGGTGCGTGTGACACAAGATGAAATCGCTTTTTTGCAAGGTGAAAAAATTAAACGCGCCATTAACCCCATGCAACAAGTGAATGTTACTCAATGGCGCTTCACCATTAAACGGCGCTCGCGTGCAGAAAAAGGCTGGTATGTAGTCGCTATTGCGTTAGAGCAAGACGATGTCTATTTGCCTGTGTATACATTGATGTCACCAGAACGATTTGAAGCGATGTCTACCGCAGGGCAATATGAAGAACTAACCATCCGCCGAGAAGATGTCCTCAAAAAGAGCGCCAAAGGGGATGACATCAAACTCGCAGGGATGCAACGCCAATTGTATATTGGGGAGACTGCTCGCGGGATAGATGGCGTTGAGATGTTGCCAGATGACTTTGATACACTCTTACGATGGTTACAAGACCATTTTTATCGTTGGATGCCGTGATGAACCATCCTAATTTATTTTGAGGTTGATAATGAACAAAAAGCTACTGGGGGCGTTATACGCCCTCTTTTTTATGATAGTGACTATAATGCCAACTGATGCTCAAACCCCGCCTTCTATCACCTTTAATACCCCAGTCGAAGGCGAAATTACGACCCCCAACGAAGAAAAAGTATGGACATTCTTTGGTGGGCAAAGCATGGCAATCTCATTGCGGGTTGTCCCCGATGAAAATTTTGACCCGTTGATTGTTTTATTAGATACCAATGGGCAAGAATTGATACGCAATGATGATTATGCTTATCCAGATAGGCGGGATGCGTTATTAGAAGCCATCACATTACCACGCCTAGCAGAATATCGGATTGTGGTTACGGGTTATGAGGGGAGTGTTGGTTCATTTACACTCACCATGTTAGCGGGATATGCCGATTTTGCCCTAGATGAACGCTTTACTTCTATTGGTGAGTGGGAATCGGATAATGTCGTCTCTGCGGATGCGGTGGATGGGATTTTAACGATGCAAGTAGCAGGTATTGGACAAACGGGACGATTATTCAATTCTCAAATGACCCGTCAAAAAGATTTTTATGCTCAAATGACTATTTCAAATATCACAGGGCGAAATGGTTGGATTGTGGGAATGACCTTCCGAGAACAAGCCAATGGCAACCGTTATGTGGTTATGGTGAGTTCTGATGGACAATGGCGACTCACGGCATGGCAAAATGGAGCGCAAACTGTCTTGCGTGATTGGGCAACACACCCCGCTATTGTCGCAGGTGATACTGCCTTCATATTAGGCGTATTGGCAAAGGATGTGAGTCTTGATATTTTTTATGATAACCAGATGGTTGCCAGCATCACAGATAGCACCATTCAAACGGCGGGGACAATCGGGGTTCAACTAGAGACATTTAATGCCCTCGATAGCCAAACCACCGCACGAATTGACGGCTTAGAAATTACCATTCCCACACAGGTGAATAATAATTTTGTCATTCCACAACAATTGATGTCTGGTAATTCTTTGTTAGTCTCTCATGAATTAGAACGTCGCCACCTCATTCCCGCAGGGGGAGAATTGGCTTGGGAAGTGAGCGAGAGTTTCTTAGAGGCATCGCGTCCGGGTGTGAATCGCTTGCCCCTTATTAGTGATACACGGTTCACTAATTTTGTTTTATCTACGACTGCCAGCGCGACATTCACTGGGGAAGGCATTGGTGCATGTGCATTATTGTTGCAACATACCGATGAACAAAATTATGCGGTAGCTTATTTAGATAATGTAGGTGGGTATGGTGTTTCTATTCGCACAGGGGATACATTTTCGGATGGTATTTTTGGCACAAATGAGATGTGGACAATTACAAATAGTAGTCAATTGCTTGTTGTTGTCAATGACCGAGTGCTTTACTACTATGTGAATAGTGTTTTAGTGGGACAAATGCCAATTGTAGTTAGTGAAGGGCAAGTGGGGAATGCGGTGGTAAATTTTGACCCTGTGCGGACAAACTGCCAGTTCAGGAATACATGGGTTTGGCGTTGGGAATAGAATCTGGTGTATGCAAAAGTAATTGCATCGTACAACCATAGCACAATGAAAATTTTAACACGATGAAAATTGTAGGGGCTTGCCATGGCAAGCCCCTACCACATATGCTAGATTACTTTTTCATTACAGTACCAAGTGTGTTACATGCAGGGCATGAACCACCCGGACGTATCATTGCATAACCACCCATTGGGTCTGCACCCCAGATGGTAAAGTTCAAATTCCAGACAATCATCAAGCGTACCCGACCACTTTGAGCGGCGATGGTTGCGGCTTCTGCCAACCATTGCGCTTGTTGCGCGACAGTGACATTGCCTGCCCATGCAAACAACGATGGGATGGGCGCACCCATGCCTTCACCACTCAGATAACCGAGTTCTGTCCAGCAAACAGGTTTGTTGGGGAACAAGCCTGCACCGCGAGAGAACATGGTCGAGTAGTAACGGGTTGGGTAGCTATCGCGTGGGTCGCCAGAAGATTGGGTTGGCGAGACAATGCCTTCGTTATAATGCAAGCCCAAGCAATCCATATAATTTGCCGCGCCAGCATCACGCATTTGAATCATGAAATTGTCATCGTTGACCACTGCACCGGGGAATGCCGCTTCTGCACCAGTGGGAGCAGGGGCGCCACTAATAACGATGATATTGGGGTTAACCGATTTAATGGCATTGAAGGCGGCAGAGAGCAATTGGGTGTAACGCGCACCACTGATTGTCCCTGTGGGCCATTCGCGGTCAATGTTGGGTTCATTCCATACTTCAATCGCATCTGGACCAAGTGCCGCGACTTGTTTGACAAAATCGGCATATTGGGTCACATAGGTATTAAAATCACCCATTTGGGCGGGCAAACCTACGACACCGACCAAGACCTTAAAGCCTTTGCCTTTGACATCGCTAATGATGTTTTGTGCGCCTGCGGTGGTATCGCCAACGCTATAACGCAATTGTTTCTTAATCCATTTCATACCAGCAGTTTGAGCGGCAGTGACAGCGGCGGCTTCTAAGCCATTGGCATGACCACCGAGTTCAAAGCTACCAACAGCCGCGCCACCTGCGGTAATGGGGGCAGGATTTGTGCCTGTGTTAGGGGTGGTTGTATTGACAGTCACGACTTTATCGCATACAGCAATCGCAGTTAAATCGTTAAATGCGACCCGTGCTTGATATTGGCGACCATTAAGCGCGGTGATGGTGAATGTCCATCCTTGAAAAATGGGGCGAACATCAACTGAGCTAATATTATCAATACAGCCCCAATCAATGCCCGGTCCGAAGTCGGTTTGTACCCATACCCATTCACGGACATAGGTCAAATCTACCTTATATTTTGTTTCAATAGCTTCACGAACAGCACAGAAGGCACGGGTCATGACATCGGCGTCAGGATTACATAGCCCTTGTGCGTCAACAGGTCTGACCGCATTGAACGATAATAACATACTGCTGGCAAAAATAACCAAGAACAGTAGGCTATATTTACGCCATGAATTGGGTCTCATCATATTACTTTTCAACCTCATAAATCTAACCAGATACAAAATGTGAATAAACAGCTTAAAGCCTACACAACAGCCATTGATTTTACCAGTATTTACAGGCTGTGCGTAGGCTAATCGTTGGTCTATGGTAGCCTAAATCTTATATATTGAGGACTTTTTCGGTCATGGCGCGGAGTGTTTGCACCCGCCCGACCAATGCGGCGTTCCCTTGTTCGGTTAGCATCTGCTCAACAGCATGGAAGGCTTCAAGTAATCCCCCTCCTAATTGAGGGGCATGTTCTGTGATAAATTTTTGTGCTTCTTCATCTGATGGTGCGCCAAGGATGGTATTGATCAATTGTAATTCTGGGCTCATATTGGCGCGTAAGATGGTGACGACTGCATTATAGATGTATTTGAGGCGGTCTGTGAGCGCCGTATTTTTGGCTTGTTCGGCTTGTTGGATATTGGTACTCAAAACAGCCATGAAGGTATCATCTATTGCATCGAGATTATCGGCAATCAGTTCTTCTGGTTGTGGATGATTGACTAATGTTTGCAAAAATCCGACCACCCCTTGCAAAGCGCGTTGATTTTGTTGGTCAATATTGGCGGTGAGTTGAGTAATTCTATCGCGCAATTTTTCGAGTTTTTCGCGGTCTTGGGCGGGCGCTTTGGCGATGTTGGCGGTGAGCATTTGGAAAAGCTCATAATCAAATGCGGGGCGAATCATCCCCACTAAGGCTTGAAGATGGTCATCTTTTTCGGCGTAATCAATCGCCAGTTTTAACACATCTTCTCGGCTAATTTGTTCGCCATACGTTTCGAGTTGATTTGCCACTTCTTCGATAATTTTTTCTTGTTGGGCTTGTTTTGCGAGTAACCCTTTTCCATATGTCGAAAGTTCTACCACACGAGTTTGGATGGCGAGCATTTGTTGGGCGATTTGTGGTTGACCAT
>CALDGT010000807.1 GCA_937942935.1 uncultured Chloroflexota bacterium
GGGTTCAATGGTGATGACATTCCCCACTGCAAAGACATCTTCTTGGCTACTATGGGTGATGCGAGGGCGCTCATGAATCTTGAGTCCCAAACCATGCCCCAAACTATGGGTATATCCATATTGGGTGTTGGGTTCATTTCGTAAGGTAGGATGCCCTAATTTCTCAAAATAATCTTGAACGGCTTCTTGCATCAGATGAGTGGGCTTGTTGAGCGCATACGATTCGACAGCAATATCAAATGCAGTCATGACCTGATGATAGAGGTCATAGACTTCTTGGGGGGCATAGCCAATACACCATGTCCGTGTGACATCATGATGATACCCACCGCCCAATTCACGCGGGAATAAATCGAACACAATAGATTGTCCTAGTCGCAGGGGCATATCATCTTGACCACGACTATGAGGGAAGCCCGCATCACGTCCTTGTGCAAAAATCATGCCTGTATCTTCTAGTCCGCGTTCTAATAATGAACAGCGCACGAATGTCCGCACATCGCCGATGGTTAGGGGTGTGTTGTGACCTTTCATCACCACCTCATCCACCACCTCATGTCCCGCAATAAAATTCCATGTGGCTTCTAAGACATCATTGGTCCGTTTTGCCACTGATTGAATCCGCGCCAATTCATCTGCGGATTTGGTCAACGCCGCTTGGTCAAATAAGGTCGCCCCAGATTCACCTACAAATGAGAACTGCGGATAAGCCTCGCGGAGCATATCCACCAATGCCAAGATTTGGTGAACTTCGTTTGTGCCATAAATGCCAATTTTGCCCCCTTTAATGCCTAAACGGTCTAATATCACCCCCCATAAGGCGACATTGGCTTTCATAGGGTCGTTGTTATTTTGGGTGAATAATTCATAATATCCAAAATCGCTATAGGTATAACAAGTGAGTTTGCTGGCGCGAGCTTCTTCAATTTCCATACCATTGACGACTAAAATAGGGTCTGCATCACGTTTTTTCCATGCCATACCACCCGTGATATGCACACTCCCCACCAGATAATCGAGTGGTGCGCTATAGTCGTGACTAGCAAGGATGACCACAGCTTCTAAATTGCGGTCTGCCATCAATTGATTGAGTTCTGATTTCATAAAGTAATTTTCCTTTGTGCGTTGATTTTTGTTGAGTGTACAAAAAGATGCGTGGCAAGGCAAATCCATTGGAACATGCCAATTCCCCGATGAATGTCACTATCAACTAATTTCAAGATTGGTTTATGCTCTAATTAAATGAACATTCATTTAGCGAATAGAGGTTTTTGATGCAAAAACGAATCCATCCAACCACAATCAAACTGCTCATCGGTGTCCTGATTTTCTTGGGATTTGGGGGGATTTTTGGTGGAATCAGCTTTATTACCGACCCAACAGGCGGGGGGATGAATGTCCCGCAAAGTTACTTATCTGGGTTGCCGATTAATGATTATCTGCTACCCGGCATTGTTTTATTATTCGGATTTGGATTATTCCCATTGTTTTTGGCGTATGCCCTATGGCAAAAGCCAAAATGGTTAGCGCCACTTGCAAATCATTATATGGGCTGGATAATCACGGTGATGCTTGGCATTGGTTTGGTCACTTGGATGGTGTTGCAAATTGGCATTATGGGAATTCAACAACCGATTCAAGTGGTGATTATCATCATAGCGATAACCATCCTCATCCTAACCTTTTTACCAGATACCCGTTCTTACTATGCGGATGATAACGGGTAACATCTATATTGATTATAGGTTTTTGAACACCCCTTGTTGAAATATAATGGCGGACATACGAGGTTTTTGCCCCTAGTCCGCCTAGGCTTTCTAAATTGTCCCAATCTGCTCCAAAAATAATTTTTCTTGATGTGGTAACACGGTGCGCGGGTCGAATAGCACTTTATCATCAGCGATACGGGCGATAATCGGTGTTGGCAGGGCGCGGAGTTGTGCTAAAAAGGTGTCTGGTTTTTCGGCTGTTACCGAGACTAATGTGGTGGGCATGGTTTCACCGGGCAAACTGCCCCCGCCAATCGTAGATTCCCCTGTGATGACCTGTGCTTTCATCCCCTTTTGGATGAAAATATCTGCCCATGCTTTTGCCTGTGCTTGCAAATCATCCAACGGACGCGCCAGCATCGCCAAAATGGGGATGTTGGTGAGCGCCGTCCCACGCCGATACTCATCGAGTGTGGCGGTTAATGCCGCAAAACATAATTTATCGGGGCGGATGGCACGCATGAGAGGATGTTTGCGTAGCTTGGCGATGATGTCACTTTTACCAATCAAAATACCTGCTTGTGGACCGCCAAGCAATTTATCGGCGCTAAATGCCACCACATCACAGCCACCCGCCAAACTTTCTTGTGGGGTAGGTTCATGAGTGAGTCCAAATTGTGCGGTATCTACGAGCGCACCACTTCCCAAATCATCCAATAAAAAAAGATGATGTTCATGGGCGACTTTTGCCATGTGATGGAGTGGGGTGGTCTCTACGAAGCCAATTTGTTTGAAGTTGGATGAATGAACACGCAATAAAGCGGCGGTATTTGGGGTGATGGCGCGTTCATAATCACTCATACGGGTGCGGTTGGTTGTCCCGACTTCGATGAGGGTTGCGCCACTTTGCATCATTACATCTGGCACACGAAACCCACCACCAATTTCGACCAATTGCCCACGCGAGAGGATAACCTCATGTCCTTGTGCGAGTGTGGTGAGCATGAGCAACACCGCAGACGCATTATTATTCACCACAATAGCCGCTTCTGCCCCTGTGATGTCGCATATCAGGTTTTCGGCGTGGATATGGCGTGACCCACGCTTGCCTGTTTCGATGTCAAATTCGAGGGTGCTATATCCGCCAGCGATTTCTAAAATGGCTTGTTGTGCCGATTGCGAGAGGGGCGCACGTCCCAAATTGGTGTGAATAATCACGCCTGTTGCATTAATCACTCCGCGCAAGGTGGGCAAAAATTGATGAATGAGCGCATTTTGGGCGACTTGGATGAAGGCTTGTGGGTCTAACTCAATATTTTCACCGCCTAGCAACCGCTCACGAGCCTGATGTATGGCATCGCGCAAGGCGCGAGTGGTTTTTTCTCTGCCATAGGTGGCAATGAGCGCATCTGCTTTTTGGAGCAGGTTATCTACAGATGGCAAAAATCGTAATTTAGTAATTGGCATTTCGTTCTCGCATTTGCAAAAAGACTTCTAACACCACAAATACCAACGCTAATAAGACCAGTGTTGCGACCGATAGCACCCGTAAAATTTGCAACCAAACACCAATCACCACAAATAACCCTATCCAAATGCTTTGGCGCACCAAAACCCCACCCGATGGGGGTTCTGCGGTGAGTGGGATGAATCGCATGTTGATAAACCGCACAATCGGCAGGCTAAATCCGGTGACAACCAAGTGAATGAATAAAAAATATAACCATAATTCTGCGCCAATGCGGGGCAGGGCAATGGTGATGAGGGTGGCTAATCCGATGCCACCCACACCGAGCATTGCTAAACTCGCCAATAACACCCCTGCATGGTCTGCGGGTAAACGATTAGGGGTGCTGGGTCGCTGTGAGCGCGGGTTGCGCTCACGGGTAGCAGGGCGGGTATTGGGGTCTATATCGGGTGCTGTATCGGTCATGATTATTTAACGAGCGAGCGATATAAATCGGTTGTGATAGGTGAGGGGCTAATTCCAAACCGCGCCGAGAGTGTTTCTTTTAAGAACGCATATTGATTTTCGACATCGGCTTTCATGCCCAGTTGTGCATAAAGGCTCATCACTTCCCGATGAATGTCTTCACGTTCTGGCAATTCGCGCACAGCACGATTGAAATAACCCAGTGCCGATTGCAACTCATTGCGCCCTTTGCAAATCCGCCCCATATTGACGAGGGCTTGTGCATAAAGTTGTTGCAATTCCAAACGGCGCGAGCGAATCCATTGTGCGACCCGATGACTAACGTCTTTTTGCTCTAAACGGTTTTCCATACGGTCTAAAAATGGCGATTTATATAGGTCAATCGCATAACGATAAAGTTGCTCTTTCAGATTTATATCATCGGTCAGCATAGCGGTATCAATTGCTTGCTGAAATTCTGCCACGTCATAATGACGTACAACCAGTGGGCTTGGGGTATAAAATCCACTGGCATAGGTGGTTAATTCATACGAAATCTCTTCTTCGCCATCAAATAAGGTGATGCGCTCACTAATTTTCCGTTTGGTCACATGGAAAACATTGGTCGCTTCTTTGACAGGGAGGTTATTCCAGAATGTAGTGAAAATATCATCACGGGTGAGCAACGGATTATCTACAAAATAGAAAAATAAATTACGAGGCAACGCGCCATCCCAAGAGGTGATTTCTTCGCCATTCACTACTGCATGACCACGCCCAAACGCATATACCTCTAATTGGGGTTTGATTTCTTCTTCGATGGTAAAAATAATATCGTTAGCACGACGTTCTGTGCCAAGCACCACCGCCATCCCATTGGCGACATATTCACGCCATGTCTGATATGCCAACACACGGCTACTCACCACCCATTTGATATTTTCGGGCATGTTATCAATGAAGTTAATGACGAAATCGTTAAATTTTTCGTCAAATGGCACATTGTCGAGTTGGTCAATATAGAGGGTAACTGGCTTTTTGCCAATGACGCCCAAATCAGATGCCAATGACTCTGCCATCAATTCCGCAGATGGACTTTTCTTTTTGAATGCTTCGGTCAATTTTTCGCCAAAATCGGGGTAGCTGGCTTTGAGGGTGGTGGTCATATCACTCAACCAATCCCGCACATTTTTAACAGGATGTGGCACACAATAATAAACCAATGTTTGGCTATCATCAGTCAGAAAATGGCTTAAAAATACATTCCGATAGTGCGTCCATGGATATAGTAACACAAGCCGTTTCCCTTGTGTTTTTTTGCGAAATTCATCTAATGAAACTCGTGTCACATCTTGATACATCATAGGGGATACACCTCAATTTTATTAAACTTGTAGCTACAAAACTATTAGCTGATTTAATTGTATTGTATCGAATATGGCTATGGGTTGTCAAATTGCCAAATAGGGCATTATCATTAACCAATATTACCCCAAAGTGGCAGAAAACATAAGGAATTTTGCTTCATGAAACCGATTGCGCGTTTGATTGTCTCATTTGAACCATTTCTGTTGATAGGTGCATTATTATTTTTTTGGTTTCCGAGCAATTTCCCCGCCCCAACCGATAACGCGACAGGTATCATTACTGGCGAATGGTTGTGGGTTGTCACTGGCTTGTTGCCCATTTACATTGCTTATTGGGCGGTCAAAACCAATTTGTGGCGCACCTTGCCCCAAGTCGCAAAATGGGGTGTTGGAGGGATGGCTGTGATTGGTTATGTGTTGATTTATATCCAACAGCCATTTTTGCCTGTGCCGAGTTATGCCATTGACCGCAATGATTGGGCTTGGTTGTTGCTAGTATTTGTGGCGTTGGTGTTTGTGCGCTGGATTGCCTATGGTCGGTTATGGTCGCTGACATGGGTAGAAGGATTTTATGGCGCGATAATATTGCTTTGCTTGGTCAATATCGCCACTGCGCCCGATGTGACAGGTTATATCATACGCGGAAAAAATTGGGCGGGATTAATCTTGATGATACGCCCTGTCTTGGGCATCTTTTTAATTGGTTATTTTATTGAAATGGCGCGTCGTCAGGGGCGTTTGGATGGTGTTTTACAAATTGTATTGGTGTTATGTGCGCTGATTGCCCTCATCGGTTTGACGGCGACACAATGGACAGTGAAATCTGAAGTATTCACAGAAATCATTAAAGCCCTCAATGGCTTGCCGAGTAGTACCCCATTTTTTCGGCGAAATAGCATTAACCCAAACGAAATTGGCGGGGTTTTGGCGTGGACTGTGCCATTTTGTGCTGTACTCATCCTCTATCCATGGCACAAAGATAAATGGGCGTGGCGTTTGGTGACGGGAGTGATTTTTTTTGCAGGGGCGAGCGCATTGGTCTTGGGACAAAGCCGATTCGCCCTGATTGGTGTATTGGGTGCATTGATGCTCGCCTTTATTGCCTTATTACCAACACTCCGTTTGCGCCTTATTGCAATTGCTGTGATAGGGGTGGTGGGGATATTGCAATTAGGGGTGTTATTGAATGTATTTAATGATGATGCAGGTGAAATTGGATTATCTGACCGCGATGAACGCACGACATCGCAACGATTTGCCTTGTGGAATAGCGCCATCGCCATCATTCAAGATTACCCTCTTACAGGCGTGGGATTGAATAATTTTCGCTTTACCCCTGTGCGTGAAGATTACCCGATTATTGGTCATCCACAACTTAGACCTCCTCATGCTCATAACGAACTTTTGCAAATCGGGACAGATTTGGGGATTGGCGGCATGATTTCATTCATCGGATTTCATGTGGCATTGGCTTGGTATTTGTGGGTGACATATCGGCATGGGGTGCGCCCTAGCCAGATTGTTGCGGTGGCGGCGGGGGCTGGGATTTTGGCACATGGCGGATTTAGTATCGGCGATGCCATCCCCATTTGGGACAGATTTTATTTTATTTTTTGGATATTGGTCGGGATTGGCATGGCGAGTTATCACTTGCGCCATGCCAAGTCAGCTTAGCGAGCCATAACCATCTCTTGGGGTAATTGCACCGCGATTGGCAATTGCTCAAATGGATAAGCAGGGCTAAATGATTGGATGACCGATGGCACGCGCAACCGTTCATCCGATTGAGTTAACGCCCATAATTCTGGCAAGGCATCGTTTCCTGCTAGTGTGAGTGATGCGACCTTATCCAAAAAGGTCGCATCGGCTTCATTTTTGATGCCGTCCAATGTACCCCATTCATCCCAACACAACATCTCTTGTTTGTTCAATGCCGCCACATCTTGTAATAAGCGGGTTTGGATGAATGACCAACCTTTAACATCTTCTGGTCCATCGGGACCAAGACCAAATAAATCGGGGTTCGCAAGCCCTTCACGGCACATCTGCCAAGCCCGCCCTGCAAGGATGAATTTATCTGTTGGCATATCTTGAACATCAAACGGAAAGACCCCGACAGGCATTTCGGGGTCTACTTGTATCCACCGATTCGCCGTTTCATCCCATACTTCGACAATCACATGATCCATATAATGGTCTGGGATGATATAACTGGCAAAACCAGAGCGTGTTCTGGCAATTTTCCCTTTTTGGCGCAAAATTGAGGTGAATAACACCGAAAAATCACGACAACACCCCAACACCCGTTTATCTGGAGCGCGATTGATGCCGATAGGTTGGCTATCCATTTGGGTTAGGCGTGTCAGAATATCGTTCACATAACGGTTATCAATTTCTGGCATCCGTTCTGCGGGGGGATGAAACCCAAAAAATTGCTCATCTGCAAAATAATGATATACCCATCCTTGCGCCACTTTACAAAGACTTGCTATATCATTAGGTAACATATCAAATTGTGAGCCAAATTGATGTGGATGTGTGATAAAACTGTGTGTGCCATAAAATTTGTGGAAGTCCGTCATGTGTGCCTCCTATATTTGACGATAATAATAGTATAAACGTTCTAGCTACTGGAATGTCAAGAAGGCAATTTTGGAGATAACGATGCAAATTTCTCACAATTTTTTCACAATCAAATCAAATAAAGTTTACAAGTTGGTTATACTCTATCTATAAATTTGTG